>URJQ01000069.1 GCA_900548195.1 uncultured Prevotella sp. | reverse complement strand
ATTTTAAGAGTCGTGGGTACTCTATTATTTACGCTGCAAAATTAAAGCGAAACTTCAAATTCATATCATTGGTTATAATAGGAAATGGAATAGGTATAGGTTGCTATTTCTGCCCCATTTTTTATTCTTTAGGGAAAATCCTCTGCTAAATAGGGGAATTCATATACGGAGTAAAAGAATTTTCCTTAACTTTGCACTTGTAAATCAGAGACGGGCACCGCTTTTAGAGCGACATACCCTATTTACTAAGTGCGAGTCTCCGACAAGTTTGCACTTGAAAATCAAATATAGATTATCAATAGAGAATAGCAATGCCGTTTAGCGATTCCGTTGAAAGAGGCAATCGGACAACCGAACTGCTGAACCGCATTATAACCGAATCACAAAACAATTAAAACGCAAAGCGATATGAAAAAGTTAATGTCTTTCATCACTGTCCTCTTTATCGGACTCACCACTTTGGCTTTGACATCATGCGACGAAGACGACATGATAGGTTATACACTGCAAGGTACATGGGAAGGCAAGATGTATTCCACCTGCACCATCGACGGAGAGACATACAGCGTCTCAAAGTCTATGATAGAATTCAGCACCGACCCATTCACTAATCGCTACGGTTATGGATACTGGGTGGACTATTATAGCCGCGCTCCTTGGGATCGTTGGTCAAGCCGTATCTATTGGGAAGTGTCAAACAACGTGATTTACATCGACTTCCTTGAGGATGGTGGCAGCATTGCTATCCACGACTTCAGCCTGAATGACAATCGTTTCAAAGGCTGGTTCTATGACAGTGACAACGTGGTATGCGACTTCTCTCTCTATCATACATCCTCTCCTAACTGGAACAACTATGATGAATGGGGCTATTGGGGCGGTTCCTGGGGCGCAAAAGGCAGTTCCTTCTCCCTCAATGACTCTCTGACCAGAAGCGTAGAGTCTAATAATAAGCTCGTGCGCACGTACCATAAATAATACTGATACTGGCAGAAGCCAATACAGACATAGGCAGAAGCCTATACAGATACTGGCAGAAGCCAACACTGACACAGGCAGAAGCCTATAGAATGTGAACCTAAGTAGGTGGTCAAAATTATTATAATTCTGACCACCTACTTATTTTTTTATACTTATGAGATAATGCGTCCTACCGATTCATATGTATCATACCCATGATATCATCACAGAAACGCTGATTGGAGAGCAAGTCTTCGATATTGACGTGCATACGATAGCGCCAGTAATGATGCGGATTGGCGGGTATATTGATACGCTCCGCATTGGCATCTGCAAGGCGGATGGTCTCGTCTATGGCGAGCCAGTCCTGCAATGACAGGATGCAGAGCATGGAAGGCGACATAAGATTTCGCTCTATCACATCGCGTGCAAGCCAGCCCGGCATAGGATGCGGAGCCTCATCACGGCGATGAAGCACGTTATGATAATAATGCGCGGCCCGCTCCACGTCCTCATCCCACCACATTCTCAGCGTTGGCATATCGTGACTGTCTATCGTACAGACACTACGATAAGGATATTGCTCTACGATACCAAATTCCAAGCCTTGCTGTTTAGGCATAGACTGTAGTTCGAGTGATAGAATCTTGAGGTCATTGATTACCCAAGGCACGCAGTCGGGCACCATTCCAAGATCTTCGGCACATACCAGCATACGGGTCGCCTCAATGAGTCGTGGCAGCTTTTTCATCGCTTCACGATACCAGAAATGCGTGTTCCTGTGATAGAAATAATCGTCATAGAGGCGGTTGAACGCCGCTTTGTCCGCCTCTGAAAGCTGATGATATATGTAATCATACTGCACCGAGATGCGAGGATGATAGAGTTCTGGATTCTTATGGTCACGAAGGAAGAGCACATCACTGACGAGTGAGTAGAGGGCTTCACGGAGATCAGCGTCCTCCACCTTTTCCTTTATCTTGCATTGTGTGTCATATTCCTTCTGGAAGCGGAGATATGGTCCCTGGAAAGGCTCGAAATAGGTATGTGCAATCTGCTCTGCACGGTCGCCAAATATCTGCGAAAGCACTTCTTCCGTGATGTAAGGGCGGCAGAAGAAGTCCTCCCTGAACATCAGTCCGTAGCTCTCTATCTCTGCACGGGTGAAGCCAAGCGAAGGCTGGAACTGCCCAAGCAGTCCGTGAACGCTTTCCACTGGTATCTCCCAAATGCGGAAGAATCCCAGCACATGGTCGATGCGGTAGGCATCAAAGTACTTCTGCATATTCTGAAAGCGACGCACCCACCATCTACAACCGTCCGCTATCATGGCATCCCAGTTGTATGTAGGGAAGCCCCAATTCTGTCCTTTGGCAGAGAATGGGTCGGGCGGCGCTCCTGCTTGACCGTTAAGATTAAAGTAACGTGGCTCCTGCCATACGTCGCAACCATGACGATTGACCCCAATAGGTATGTCTCCTTTTAGGATAACGTGCTTCTGACGGGCATATTCATGCGCTGCCTGCATCTGACGGGCAAGGATAAACTGGACGAAATAATGGTATGACACCTCTTTATAGGCTTTGGTACGTGGAGAAACGAGACTATTACGGTCTTCTTCATTCCATGTGCGATGATCCTTCCATTGTGAGAAATCGGCAGTTCCATTGATATCACGCAGTACGCAGTATTGAGCATAAGGCACAAGCCAATGCTGCTCTTCGGCAAACCAGCGCTTAAACTCAGTCGAAGCCAGCACATTCTGCCCTTCTTGGGCAAATATCAGGCGGAGATATTCACGCTTTGCTTTGTTTACGCGCTCATAGTCTATCTGCTTTAGCGCATTTAATTCTTCTCTTAAAGCCTCAAATTCCGCTGCTTTCTTTTTATCTTTCAGCGCTGGCAACTGACGAAAATCGGCATATTGCGGATGCAAAGCGAAAATGCTGATGCAGGAATATGGATATGAATCTTTCCATGTATGCGTGACAGTAGTATCGTTTATCGGCAATATCTGGAGCACGCGCTGCCCTGTATAAGCCACCCAATCTATCATAAGACGAAGGTCTCCGAAGTCGCCAACACCGTAACTACTTTCTGAACGCAGTGAGAATACAGGCACAAGTGTACCGGCAAGGCGTGGATTGGCAATTTCAAAGAAAGCCTGAGAATGCTCCATCTCCATGATTTCTCCACGGCGAAGCACCGGCACTTTCATCACTCTGTTGCAGCAAGTCTCCCAAAGTGGGGCATGATGACGATGATATTGCATCACGGTATCATCGCTTTCCTCCGGCATTGCCACAAATTTATATTCAAAAGTGTCGCCCTTTATTTTCTCTGCATCAATGTCCGCAATCCATTCATTTGGCGCTATCTCCGTCATAGGGAGGGCATTATCGAGGTTCCACTCACCGAGTATAGGCTCATTACCCGCAAGCACGAGGCGCTCATTGCCACGTAATTGTGGCGCACGCACTTTCATTCTCAGTATTGTCTGTGCTGGTGGAGCATTGAAATCCTGCTTTCCCGAGCGGCGGTTTACGCACTGCGTGAAAGCGGAAGTATAGAGATAAGTGTCTTCCGGCATCTCTCTCCAGATGTCATTGGTAGTGTATTGATGCACACCGGTGAGGCTCAGGTCGAGTCGATGCGGCTGAGTAGTCCATTCCGAGCGTGTCGGTTGTCCTGCTCGCTCTACGGTATAATAATAGTCGAGGCGGTCTATTCCATCGGTAGATATGCGTAGCAACGCATTGACCTTGCCGTCATTAGTGACAGACATTCGCTGTGCTCGGACCTGTCCGTTTGGCGCAATGACATTGATAATCATATCCTCACCGTAGGAAAGGTGGTAATCTATATTGAAGAGAATATTCATAATTATATCTCGGAGATGGAGATGGATGTTTGGTTGGCAGTTTTTTTTGTGGACATCCAACGGTAAAAGCCGTTGGCACAGGGGCTTTTTTTATGGTTGTTGGTTGTTGGTTGTGGGTTTTGGGTTGTGGGTATTATTGTTTATCTCACTATAAAACCAACAACCAACAACCAACAACCGACAACCAAAAACAAAAAAGCGAAGGGCAGAAACAGACACATTCCGCCCTTCGCTTTTTATCTTATTTAGAATTGCTTAAAGAAATCATTACCCTTGTCATCCACAAGAATGAAGGCAGGGAAATTCTCTACACGGATTTTCCATACAGCCTCCATACCAAGCTCTGGATATTCCACGCATTCGATGCTCTTGATATTGCTGGATGAAAGATAAGCTGCTGGACCACCGATACTTCCGAGGTAGAATCCGCCATGCTTCTTACAAGCGTCTGTAACGACCTGTGTACGGTTGCCCTTAGCAATCATTATCAGTGAGCCTCCATTTGCCTGGAACTCATCTGTGTATGGGTCCATACGGTTAGCAGTGGTAGGTCCCATTGAGCCGCAAGGCATTCCAGCTGGTGTCTTTGCAGGACCTGCATAGAGCACTGGGTGATCCTTGAAGTACTGAGGCATACCTTCACCAGCATCGAGACGTGCCTTGATCTTAGCATGAGCGATGTCGCGTGCCACGATGATTGTGCCATTGAGACTTACTCGGGTGGAAACAGGATACTTGCTCAGTTCCTTGCATACCTCAGCGATAGGCTGATCGAGATTGATCTGCACAGCATCGCCCTCGCCTGCCTGACGCAGTTCTTCTGGGATAAGCTCGTATGGTTTGTCGTCCATCTTCTCTATCCAGATACCATCCTCATTGATCTTTGCCTTGATGTTACGGTCTGCAGAGCATGATACGCCGAGACCGATAGGGCAAGAAGCGCCATGACGTGGGAGACGCACTACGCGAATGTCGTGTGCAAATGACTTTCCGCCAAACTGAGCACCGAAACCTATCTCCTCACGTGTGAGGCGATGAAGCTCTTCTTCGAGGGCTACGTCACGGAAAGCACGACCTGTCTCGTCGCCTGTAGTAGGCAGAGTGTCGTAATATTTTGTAGAAGCGAGCTTCACGGTGAGAAGGTTCTTCTCTGCAGAAGTACCGCCAATGACGAATGCGATATGGTAAGGAGGACAAGCAGCAGTGCCGAGGCTCTTCATCTTTTCTACGAGGAAAGGAACGAGAGTGCCAGGATTCTGGATACGAGCCTTGGTCTCCTGATAGAGATAAGTCTTGTTGGCAGATCCTCCACCCTTTACTACGCAGAGAAATTTGTACTCTGCTCCCTGTGTAGCCTCTATGTCAATCTGTGCTGGAAGGTTGCAACGGGTGTTCACTTCATCGTACATATTGAGCGGTGCATTCTGTGAATAGCGCAGATTGTCGGTGGTATATGTATTATATACGCCCTTTGCCAATGGCTCTTCATCCTCAAATCCGGTCCATACCTGCTGACCCTTTTCTGCATGGATGATAGCAGTACCTGTATCCTGACAGAATGGGAGCTGACCTTTGCAAGCCACCTCTGCATTGCGGAGCATGGTGAGTGCCACGTACTTGTCATTTTCTGAAGCCTCAGGGTCAGAGAGAATAGCTGCCACCTTCTCATTATGCTCGCGACGAAGCATGAAGTTTACGTCGTGGAAAGCCTGTGTGGTGAGCAGTTCAAGAGCCTCCGGAGACACCTTGAGAATCTTGTTGCCTTCAAATTCACTTACAGATACGCCCTCTTTTGAGATAAGGCGATACTCTGTCTTGTCTTCGCCCAACTGGAACATTGGAGCGTACTTGAATTCTGGATTTGCCATAATACTATATTATTTCTATGTTTTTGATTTAATAAAATAGTCACTTCTGTAGGTAATCAAAAATATTTTGATAATGAATAGATAATTATAAAAATAGTTCCGATTACCTACTTAACCGTGCAAAGATACAAAATAATTTATTAAAGGCAAATAATATTTGGGAAAACTTATGCTTTTTCCTCTATTTTCACATTTCAAGAGTCTCCTGTCAGCATAGCTTTCATCGCCTCTCCTTTTTGGCACGCCTCTTCATCATCTTGCCTACGAAATTCCATGAAGGCATCTTCTTGAGTGTACTTCTCACTGGATCGATGTCCCAAATCAGGAATATCAATAGCACAGCAATGCCTATGAGGCAGGTAATGCCATAGAGTTGGCGCACGCTTATCATCAGCAGTTGCGTAGCATCATAAGGCAATCCTCGCGCCATATTGTCCGCCATCTGGTGGCGTATGCCAAAGCTGAAGAGTCCGGAGCACATCGTTGCCACTGGACCATTGCGGATTATTCCTGCCATAGTCAAGCCCATGAAGAAATGCTGGAACGGCATCAGTTCTTCGAGATACACTGTCAGCATACAGAAGAATATGGCATTGCCGAATGATCTCAGCGCTGTAGGGAGATAAAGTCGCTCGATAGGCAGTCCCTGGTCGATGAGAAAATACATCATCACCGGATAACCCACCATTGCGGCAACGCCTATTGTCAGCAGACGGGTGTATTTCCATTGCAGCACTTTGCACCATAACAGGCAGAAAAGGCACCCCATGATGACTGCGCCCCACTCCACTACGTTGAGCACATTGGTAGTGAGATTGCCAAAATGTAGCACTCCTCCTGTGAAGGCGGTCTGCAAAACCTTTGGCGTACTGCCCATAAACTCCACGAAGGCGAAAAGTATCAGCAGCGGAATCAGGCGCTTGTAACGCCATGCTTCGGGCGAGATATACGGATGGCGTATGTGCATCATTCGGCTGATACAGAAATATCCTGTCACCAAAAAGAGCACTACATCCATGCGCATTACCTTACTATCCAACCAATTATAATACTCTCCATAGTTGAAGAAGAAAATAAACTCCAGCATCCAAGCCGACCATAGCAGGCATCCGAGATAATCCACACTGATGAAAGGCAAAGGTTTCATAAAGCGGAAGTCATGGGTCGTCACATAGACCACGAGGGCTACGGTGAGCATTGCCCCTGCCATTGTCCAGTTGATGATGCGCCAATCCTGATATATATATATAAGGTGTTCGGTAATCCACGGCGACAATGCGATGTTTCCCAATACTATGCAATAGAGCAAAGGGAAGAAAACGGTGAAGTCGCGCTTTGGCGTCATCCACAACTGTATGTTTGACATACACTCGAAAGTGCCGCAAAGCTTGAAGAAACCGGCAATATACGAGAGGGCACACATCACGGGAAGCGACTCTGTCCAGACGATAAGGACATTGCATACCGCTATTACCAGCGCCGCATTGATAAGCAGACTGCGGTTGGTGAAGCGGAACTTCATCTTGAAGAGGAAAGGGAAAGGCATCGCGACACCTACTACATTGCACATGATGACCATGAGAACGTCTTCCCTCATCAGACTGTATTCTCCCATCACATGGCTCATCGCCCCGCCATATATGCCTCCCGAGAGCTGGAATATGAATGCGAAAAGCAGATATATCCACGGCTGGAGGCGGCGGGGAACATAACTATTGAATGAAGGGATCCTGAACGGTCCCTGCAACATTGGAGGTCCTGCCATCACTTGAGCACTTTTGTTTCTACATTCAGACCGGCACGGAGCAATGCCACATCTTCAGGACGATTGTCCTTCGTGAGGGCTATACGTACCGGAACGCGCTGCTCCACCTTGACGAAATTGCCGGTGGCATTATCCACTGGTATCATGGAATAGGCTGAACCTGCCGCTGCCGACAGTGCTTCCACCTTGCCATGGAATACCACATCGGGTATGGCATCGGCTGTAAACTCCACTTCTTTGCCTACCGTCACGCCGCTCATCTGCGTCTCACGGTAGTTTGCCACTACCCAGATGTCATTATCATCCACGATGCGGGCAAGCATCTGACCTGGCTGCACCAGTTGTCCGACATTGATATCCTTTCTTCCCATCACGCCATCGCAAGTTGCCACGATGACGGTATATGAGAGATTGAGGCGTGCCAGATTGAGTTGTGCCTCGGCAACGCTCTCTCCTGCGAGTGTTCCGCCCAACTGATGTGTCTGCACATTCTTGACGGAATTGGCGCTTTGCTTTCGGCTTGCTGCCTGTTCATAGCGGGCCTTGGCGGCAAGATAGCGGGCATAGGCATTGTCATACTGCTGACGGGTGACGGCATCTTTCTTCATCAATGCGGCAAAGCGGTCGAAATCCTGCTTGGCATTCATCATATCGACGCGTGCTTCCTCTATTCCTGCAGCCGCTGTTCTCACGTTGCTGTCGGTGGTTCCCATGCTTGCTGACACCACTGAGGATGATGATTTAGAGCCGCGAAGGCCTGCTTCTGCCTGCGCCACTTGCAGACGATATTCTGCATCCTCGATTATCACGAGGGTGTCTCCTTTCTTCACATGCTGAAACTCCTCGAATCTTATTTCCTTGATAAAGCCCATCACGCGGGTGTTGATAGGGGAAATGTGGCGATGCACCTGCGCATCGTCTGTATATTCCACGTTTCCTCCGTGTACGAAATGGCTGAAGCACCATGTGGCTGCTCCTAAGAGTACGAGGATTATTATCACATTGTATGTTCTTTTGATTGCTTTTTTGTTCATTGTCTTGTTGGGGTTGTTGTTGTTCTTCTTCTTGTTATCCAGCCGGTAACGCGGCTGGCACGGTGGCGATTCCTTGCTGTTTCGCTGTTTTGTCGCGATGCTGCTGTCGTCGGCGCTTTTTATCACCGCCAAAACAACAAAACAACAAAACAACCAAACAACAAGAGAATCATATTACTCCAGCAGCATACTTCATACGATAATATGCAAACACGATATTTATGCGGGCATCCACCTCACTGAGTTCGGCATTGAGCAAGAGGTTAGAAGCATCCACCATATCGGTCACGAGCGCCATTTGCGTGAGATAACGGGCATTCATCACATCATAATTCTGACGTGCCAGTTCCACATTCTTCTCCTGCGTCTCCAGTTCGACGTAGCTCTGACGGTAACGCACGTAGGCTTCCTGCACGTTATTGCTCAACTGCTCCGCCTGTACTGCATGGGCTTCTCTCGCCTGACGTGTCTCTACTGCCGACTGCTTGATGCGCTTGTTGCTCTTGAAGAGCGAACTGAGACTGTATTTCACGCCTACTCCGACGTACCATACATTGAGATTTTTATCGACTGGGGGCAGCTCAAAGAGCACCGGACCATTGAAATTGTCTGCCGCCACGAATGCTACTTTGGGCAGAAGGTCGCTCTTGGCTATCTTCTCTTTCTGCTCTGCCATCTGCACTGCGGTGGAAGTTTGCTCCAACAGTGGCGAGTTCATCACGCCTTCTGACTGCCAATACGCCTCATTATCGTCAGGATAGAGCGTTTGAACGACGGTGCTGTCGGGCATTATTTCCTCTGTATCATCCATTCCGAGAGTGTTGCAGAGCTGATGATTGAGTATTTTCCTATTGTTTTTGAGAGCTACAAGTCCCAGTTTCAGGCTCTCCATCTGCAGTTCATAGCGCGTAATGTCATTCTTTAGCGCCATTCCCTGCGCCTGCTTCTCCTTGATGTCAGCGATGAGACGGCGAGTCAGTGCGATGTTTTTATTATACACCTTTATTCTGTTATCGGTCTTGTAAAGGTCGAGATACTGCCCTAAAGCGATAAATCTCATCTGCTGACGGGTCAGCCTTACTCCTGTTTCAGCCGCTTTCTGTCCCAATTCTGCAAGCTTCACTCCGGCATCTATTGCGCCTCCGGCATAGACTACCTGCTGCACCTGCAGTGAAAAATCATTGCCGAAATGTGGCGAGCGGAGTCCTTGAGCATCGGAAAAGTCGCGGTCGGTCATCAGAGCATTACCTATATAACTAAATGACAGCGAAGCATCTACGTCCGGAAGCCTCTTGCTCTTTGCTGATTCTACGCCCAGTTGTGCCGACTCCACGCCGGATTTGCTGACAAGCAGGGCTTTACTGTTTTCTTCTATCTTCCCGAACAGTTGGCTTATGCTCATCTGCCGTTGCGCGAAAGCCGGGAAAAAGCCTCCTGTCATAAGGAGACTTGCTAACATGATGTTCTTTATCATTATCCTTACTGATTGATTTTTTCGGCTGCAAAGGTACGGACTTTCCTTTACTCCATTATTATAAAAAATACGCACAAAATGGACTTTTGGGGAATATATATTCCTTTTTATCGTGTAAAATGCGTACTTTTGCAACCAAAAAGCGAACTACCATATTCGCTAAGTCCATCCCATAGCCTACTTTTCTCTTGCCGTCAGCATGGCTGGAGAATACAAAACAGCAAGACACAACCATACGATGTTCCTACAAGAATTAAACAATAATCATGAGTCAAGCCTCTTCCTTACAAGTCTGGAAGAGTGGAAGCACGAGCCGCAAGTGCTCACCTATGGTGCCATTCTGATTTGCAGAAAAGGCAATGCTGTGCTCAACGTAAACTATAAAGACTGGAATCTCCCTGAAAAAGCTGTCATCACATTGTTTCCAAATGACGTCGTCCTGCTGAAATCGCCACTCTCCTCCACCGCTTTTGAGGTGGAGATGCTGAAATATGACACCGCATTACTAAGGGAAGCGAGCCTGCAAATGGAGCATACCGTATATTCTTCTTTGCGCGAGGACAGATGCAGGCAAGACTCTCCTGTGGTGACGAATATCATTGACGCAATGTTTTCTTTGCTGAAAATATATTTCCAACAGTCAGATTGCACTTGTCTTTCCCAACTCGTGCTGTGCCAACTCAAAGCTTTCTTTATCGGATTTCATGAATATCTGAAGCTAAATCCTCAGTTTAGGGCGGATGAAGTGAAATCTTATAGGGTCAGAGAGCTCTTCAATGACTTTATGATGCTCATGGAAAGGGACTATAAGACGTCGCGCGACGTGGGTTATTATGCTGAAAAAATGAACATCACACCGAAGTATCTTACTAACATCGTAAAGCAAGTGACAGAGCATACTCCTAAGACCATCATCGACCAGTACACCATCTTGCAACTGAAAATGCAACTCAAGCGCACCAGTTTGAGCATCAAGCAATTAGCATGGGAATACAATTTCACTGACGTCAGCTTCTTCTGCCGATACTGCAAGAAGCACACCGGACTGACTCCCCAGCAGGTAAGGGAGGCATAATGAGGTTTTTCTTTTGCTGAAAACATGGATTTTAGGGTTGTACTGTCTAAAAAAAAGACCGCAAGACGACAGTGCTTTCATTTTGCGGAGAAAGGTTTCTATGCTGTATATTCGCATTTGTGGCAATGTGCAATTATACCATTATTTTTAACACACTGAGTGAAGTATTTGAAATTTCAAAAATATTATTCGCAAATACGCCAAGCATTCTCTTTTTTGCAACGCACTAACATTCAGCGATATACAAAACATTGGCAATAAAAAACAAAGAAATCCAACTGCAAAAGCATAGTTTTCAGCCCATTTTAGCTTAGCTTTTACCTCCTAATAGCTTAGCTTTTACCTCCTAATATCATAGATATTGCATCCTAATATCTATGCTTTCACTCTCCATTCTCTCAAAAACATGGAAACAACACCTTTTTTCTCACCCTCTTATCTCATTTTTCCTCAGTTGAGCCTGCATTGTTTCTGTTTTCATTTTAACACGGCGCAACACTATTTAACACCGCCTTTCCCCTCATTTATTTTCATTTCCCAAAGGCTTTTCCAGAGACATTCTCATTATCATATTTGACTAAAAGCCTTTCGTAAACAAAACGAAAACTGCCTGAAAAGCAATGCCTTATTCATGGAATGCAGGGCTAAGCCTCTTGCTTTGTTCCACTTCTTTAGGGCACTGTCTTTCAGGCAGTTGTCAGTTTCTATTTATAGTCCAAGGACTTCGTCAAGCTTTATTCTTCTGGTGCCTGACCTATCAGCTCCATAAACTCATCAAGCTTTGGAGTGATGATAATCTGTGTGCGACGGTTGCGCTGCTTGCCGACAGCAGTACTATTGGATGCTACAGGATTGTATTCACCACGACCACCTGCTGTAAGACGCTTTGGATCAACGCCAAACTTGGTCTGGAGATACTGCACTACGCTTGATGCACGGAGACAAGAGAGGTCCCAGTTGTTGCGGATGTTCTCACGAAGGATTGGCACATCGTCGGTATTACCCTCGATAAGCACGTCGTAATCCTTGTAATCGGTGATGATTTTGGCAATCTTTGACAAGGTCTCTGCCGCGCGGTCATTGATTTCGTAAGATCCACTCTTATAAAGCATATTGTCAGCAAGTGAGATATAGACTACGCCTTTCAGCACCTGTACATCCACTTCCTTGAGTTCCTCTTTGGAGAGTGAGCGGGTAAGGTTGTTGGTGAGTACGAGATTGAGCGAATCACTCTTGGTCTTTACATCCACAAGGTGACGGATGTACTGGTTTGACTCATTGATCTGGTCCACCAGTTTTGAGATGTTCACATTGTTGGAACTTGCATTCGAGAGGCTCTGGTTGAGCGAACTCTGCATGTCCTTCAGCGCGCCCTGGAGCTTGTCATTTCCCTTACGAGCAGTAGCGAGCTGCTCTTCCAGACTCTGGATACGCGCATTAGCGGAAGCAAGCTGCTCTCTTGCATCCTGATACTTGCCTGATAATGTGTTATTCTCCATGCGGCAGTTGTCCAAATCCTTCTTTAGAGCACAACTTGACATCAGCATACATCCAGCAGCCAATGCCACAACGATAAGATTTTTCTTCATAATTATTGTCGTTTTATATTTTTTCTAATCTCTTGCATTACGTCTGCAAAGTTATCTATATGACGGAAGAAAACAATATAATGTTTACTTCGTTTAATTTATTTTAACCACGAATAAGCTCTTTTATTTAATCCTTAACAAAAAATCCGCCACAATTAGCATTTAATTAAGCCTTTATCCTTTTACGTTTGAAAGAAAATTATTATCTTTGCATGCCTATTTATAATCAAAAATAAAAAGAACTGACATTGTTATCCCACAGACTTAGCAATGCGATGTTATCGCAACGAAAAGCAAGGCGCTCGGGAGACACTGCATAAGAAACTGTATGAAGGAATTTGTAATATCCGAAGCTAAGGTAGAAACAGCCGTACTCGTCGGCCTTATCACACCACAACAAAACGAGGCAAAGACCACTGAATACCTCGACGAACTGGAGTTTCTCGCTGATACAGCGGGCGCTGTGGTCATGCATCGCTTTACCCAAAGGGTACAGGGACCAAGTCAGGTGACCTACGTGGGTAAGGGAAAACTCGAAGAGATACGCGCCTACATCGAAGAATGCGAAGACAGAGCCGAGAATGAAGAACTGCATCCTGACGGCACTCCTTGGCAGGAAGTTGGTATGGTAATATTCGATGACGAACTCTCTGCTAAGCAGTTGCGCAACATCGAGCAGGAACTGAAGGTGAAAATCCTCGACCGCACCAGCCTTATCCTCGACATCTTTGCCATGAGAGCACAGACCGCTAACGCTAAAACGCAGGTGGAACTGGCTCAATACCGCTATATGCTTCCACGATTGCAACGCCTTTGGACTCACCTTGAGCGACAAGGAGGCGGCTCTGGCTCTGGTGGTGGTAAGGGTTCGGTAGGCCTTCGTGGTCCTGGTGAGACACAGTTGGAGATGGACCGACGCATTATACTCAACAGAATGAGCCTTCTCAAGCAGAGACTCGTGGAAATAGACAAGCAGAAATCCACGCAGAGAAAGAACCGTGGCAGAATGATTCGCGTGGCTTTGGTAGGATATACCAACGTAGGTAAGTCCACTATCATGAATATGCTCTCTAAGAGTGAGGTTTTTGCAGAAAACAAACTCTTCGCCACTCTCGACACTACAGTGCGTAAAGTCGTGGTGGATAATCTTCCATTCCTGCTCGCTGACACTGTAGGATTTATCCGAAAACTCCCTACAGACCTCGTCGATTCATTCAAATCCACTCTTGACGAGACACGCGAAGCTGACCTTCTGCTTCATGTAGTGGATATTTCACATCCTGATTTCGAAGAACAAATCAAGGTAGTGGAGAAAACTCTCGCCGACCTTGAATGCGCTGACAAGCCTTCTATGATTGTATTCAACAAGATAGATGCCTACAGTTGGACAGAAAAGGAGGAGGACGACCTTACTCCTGTCAAGAAATCAGAGGTCTCTCTCGAAGAACTCAAGCGCACATGGATGGCTAAAGTCAACGACAATAAGAATCCAAACAACTGGGGTTGCATCTTCATATCAGCAAAAGAAAAACTCAATATAGAGGAATTCCGCAGCATTATATATAAGAAGGTGCGCGAGTTGCACGTCCAGAAGTACCCATACAACGACTTCCTCTACGCTGATTACGAAGAAGAATAAGATTGCGCAAGCCATTCTTCATTCTTCATTCTTCATTCTTCATTAAGCAATCCGCCACTGTGTCAGCCGCGTTACCGGCTGATATTACCACAAAAAAAACAGAACCATGACCTATCGTGAATTGACAGAAACAGAAATAGCCCAGCTAAAAGCCAACGGTTGCTATTCCACAGACTGGAGCCTACTTAGCGTAGCCGAATCGTTTGACGCAGCAAAGATAAGAAATGTACATTTCGAAGGAGAGGTGCAAATAGGAGAAAACTGCCGCATAGAGAATGTAGGAATCATCCAGACCACAGAGTCTGCGACATTTGGTGAAGGCACTGTGCTAAGTGTCATGAACGAAGCAGGCAATGGAAACATCATGATGTACTCCGGACTGAGCGCCCAGCTCGCTGCTGTCATGATGCAATACGAAGGCGATAAGGACTTCACATCACTCATCCGAAAGATGATAAGCGAAGAAATCAGCCTCTCAAGACCTCGCTGCACCACCATCGGAGACAACGTCACAGTGACAGGATGCCGAGAGTTGACCAATGTAAACATAGGCAACGACTGCGAGATATGCGGAGCATCACGCCTCGTAGAGTGTACACTCCGTTCACATAAGTCTGCAAATGTCTTTGTGGGAGACGACGTAATATGCGACAATGTCATCATGCAACCAGGCGCAAGCGTAACAGATGCTGCACGTCTTTACGACACATTCGTAGGCGAAGCCTGTCATGTGGGACGTGGCTTTACGTCGGAAAATAGTGTATTCTTTGCTAATTCCTACATGGACAATGGCGAGTCATGCGCCGCTTTCTGCGGTCCTTTCTCCGTCAGTCATCATAAGTCTTCACTCCTGATAGGTGGGCAATACTCATTCTATAACGCTGGTTCAGGCACCAATTTCTCAAATCATGCCTATAAGATAGGACCAATCCACTACGGCACTATGCACCGAGGCGCAAAGACAGCAAGCGGTGCACACATCCTATGGCCAGCACAAATAGGACTCTTCTCCATGGCTATGGGAAAAATACAAAGCCACCCAGACACACGAAACCTGCCGTTCTCTTACATCATTTCCCAAGGCGAGACAACGCTGGTAGTGCCTGGACGCAACCTCACCACTGTGGGAACATTCCGCGATACTGCCAAATGGCCTAAGCGTGACATGAGAGCCACAGAGGGAAGAATAAGTCATGTCAACTTCGACTGGCTCTCCCCACTAACAATAAGCGAGTGCATCAAAGGCAAAGAATTGCTGAATGAGATACAAGAAGTGCAGGGAAAGAACACCCAACTCTATGCTATTGACGGCGGAGCAATAAGAAATCACGCCCTCATAAATGGCATAAAGCTCTACGACCTTGCCATAAAGATGTTCATATACGATAGCCTTAAGGATGCTCAAGCCCTGCTCCCTACCACCACAAGTGGCACTGGCGACTGGCTCGACCTTGCCGGAATGCTCGCTCCTGCCACAGAAATAGACGCCCTCTACAATGACATCATGAGCGGAAACATAACAGACATACAGACATTAGAGGATCGTCTCGCCGACATACACGACCAATACGAATCCTATCGCTGGGCTTTCGCCTACAACCTCATCACCAAGCACTATGGCATTGACACCCTGGAAGACTCCGACATCAATGCTATCCGTCAGGAATGTGCCTCTGCTCGTGAGGAATGGCTGCTTTCCATCCGTCGTGATGCCGAAAAAGAATACAACATGGGCGACGTCTCCCTCGACACCTTAAACGACTTCCTAAAGACAATCACCGTCTAATCATCCCCCAATAACAGCCCAACCATCCCCCAATAACAGCCCATCCATTCCCCAATAACAGCCCATCCATCCCAAAAGGCACAAGCAATCCGCCACTGTGCCAGCCGCGTTACCGGCTGGGATGTATGCTGTTACTC
>URJQ01000068.1 GCA_900548195.1 uncultured Prevotella sp. | reverse complement strand
GTAAACATTTTTGACTGTAATGAACGATTGAGTTGTTTCTGAAAACGCTGATATACAAGAATATATAATACTAACGTTAAAATATTAAACTAACTATGGAAAAAGCATCATTTCTGAAAATCAACCCTGCTGACTCGGTAGTAGTATGTCTCAGAGCTATGAAAGCTGGCGAGACTGTTTCTGCTGAAGGTAAGGTGATTACACTGTTACAGGACGTTCCTGCAGGACATAAGGTCCTTATTGAGGATAAAAATGAAGGTGAGGACATCATAAAGTATGGTTATCCTATCGGTCATGCTAAAAAAAATCTCAAGGCTGGCGAATGGGTAAATGAGAATAATCTCAAGACAAATCTCGCAGGTACACTCGAATATACTTACAATCCTGTGGATGACAAACTGTCAATAGCAAAGGAAAACCGCACATTTAAGGGATATGTACGTAAGAATGGCGATGTAGGTGTAAGAAACGAAATATGGGTGGTTCCTACTGTGGGATGTGTAAATGGCATTGCTGAACGCGTAGCGAAACAACTGGAAGAAGAAACAAAACTTGAAGGTATCGATGCCGTTCATGCTTGGCATCATAATTATGGTTGCTCACAATTGTCTGAAGACCATGAGGCTACACGCAAGGTGTTGCGCGACATCGTGCTTCATCCTAATGCTGGCGCAGTACTTGTGCTCTCTCTTGGATGTGAGAATAACCAGCCAGAGGACTTCATGGCTATGCTTGGTGATTATGATAAGGATCGCATTAAGCTCGTCGTAACACAGAGAGTGGAAGGAGACGAGGTAGAGGAATGCATGAATGTGCTTCGCAATCTCTATGCTATTGCCAAGAATGACTGCCGTGAGGATGTTCCTGTAAGCAAACTGCGTGTAGGTTTGAAATGTGGTGGTTCTGACGGTTTCTCTGGTATTACAGCCAATCCTCTTGAGGGTGAGTTCTCTGACTGGCTCGTAGCGCAGGGCGGAACATCTATCCTTACTGAAGTTCCTGAAATGTTTGGTGCAGAAACTATTCTCATGAACCGTTGTGAGACACGTGAACTTTTCGATAAGACTGTTAGTTTGATTAACAATTTCAAGAATTACTTCCTCTCTCATGGTGAGCCTGTTGGTGAAAACCCAAGCCCAGGAAACAAGGCTGGCGGCATCTCAACACTTGAGGATAAGGCCCTCGGATGTACTCAGAAGTGTGGTCGTGCTCCTGTTAGCGGAGTTCTTGAGTATGGTGATCGTCTTCGAACTACAGGTTTGAATCTGCTTTCCGCTCCTGGCAATGATCTCGTGGCTTCCACAGCTCTCGCAGCAGCAGGCTGTCATATCGTACTCTTCTCTACTGGTCGTGGCACTCCTTTCGGTACTTTCGTACCAACAATGAAGATCTCTACAAACAGCAATCTCTACAACAACAAGAAGAACTGGATAGATTTCAATGCAGGACAACTTGTAGATGGCAAGTCTATGACTGAACTTGTACCAGAGTTTATCGACAAAGTCCTCGCTGTTGCAAGTGGAGAGCAGGCTCAAAATGAAAAGAACGGCTATCGCGAAATTTCTATTTTCAAGAATGGCGTAACGCTTTAATAATAAATTAAGTTTGGTGGTCGAGACTACAGATATATGATTCTTGTGCCCCTACTTATAATACGAAAAAAATAGAAAACTGGAGATAAAGCCTTTTTCATGTAAAGATTTGCAAGTGCAAAGGTTATCTCTGGTTTTCTATTCTATATTCTTGTTCTATTAAAGAAAACAAAGGTCACTAAATCCATGCATCCTATAATATTAGATAATTTTACAGCATTGCTCCGCGCAGGCGCTTTCAATCTTGAGATTGAGAGTATTGAGCCTATGTCTGCCTTTAAATGGGCCAAACTACTCGATGTGGCAGAAAAACTGGATGTAAAAAACTATATCGAAGAAGGTATGCATCATTATTTTTCCAGCGATGAAATGCCAGTTATCATTTCTCCAAAGGATTCTTTGAGAGAGAATAATTTTGACTGTTCGGAGGCTTGTTTATATGGTCCATTGTCATCAAGAAAATTCAAGAAGATATATATAGATGAGCGTCATAGTATGGATACATCAGTGGAAAGTCTTAAACTTCTCTCGCTTATAGTGCAGAATGCTAATCTCATCATAACATCCGACCTTTCACTTTCTGGCATAATTGCTGTTGGGGAATATCTTCGAAAATTAGGAAACAAAGTTGATTTTGTGAAATTAAATCAGTGGATAGAAAAGCTCGGGATTATAGAAGTGTCCTCATTTATTGGCGCGTTGCTTGTGGACCTCTTTGACTTTGATTCTGACGAAATAGAATTTATGACCAGAAAATACGCAAATCCTCTGACGCATTACTACCGCCTGATAGATCATGCTTTAAATGAAATACACCACTTCCCTACCTTATCGCGTCTTAATATCGCTCTTATTGAAACCACAAGCTATAAGGTTTCAAATGTACTTAGTCGCATATTGAATGTGGAAGAATGAACTTGTAGATTAGAAAATCCGTTTTGTGTTTTTGTTGGTATTATAAGTTTCATTCATTGATTTCTGATGATTTTATAGAAATCTTGAAAATAAAAAAGGATTTTAAGTTACATAAGGATGGCTTATAATTGCCAACATCAGATAACCTAAAATCCATTTCTCTTCTAATTAGTGGAGCTGGAGGGAGTCGAACCCTCGTCCAAACAGGGAAATCGTATGCTTTCTACATGCTTATTCCAGCCTTCGGTTTTCATGTGTCAGCAAGACCTGGACCACCAACTGACACCTTATCCTCTAAAAATTCACAGAAAGCATAAGGCGTACTATCTGCTATCCCCGAAATTATAGCACCGCTTAGTCAGTCAGCCTCAGGGAATGGGCTCTGAGCGATGTCTCGTTCCAATGCCTTGCAAAGGAATAAAGTTAATCTACTATACTTCGATTAAGCAGCGAGAGCGTAAGAATTTTCGCCAATTAAATTGTTGACCGACGGGATTATGGAGTTCACAGCCGTAACTCCGCATGCTTACATACCACCTCAGCCCGCTGTCAAATCCAGTCAACCCCATTGTTTCTACATTCTTGAGAAGAAGTAAACTATGTTTTTGCGAAGCAGTCTGCATGAGTGAAATGAGAAGTGGAATTTGTCTTATCTCTTCCACTCGCAAGGTGATTATGCTTTTACATTTTGCAAAGTTACAAATTTTTCTTGTATTTCCACAAATATATCACGTTTTTTTTCATAATAAAGACGAATACTACAGTTTTTTATAGCAAAAATACAGAGGCGTAGCGTTCTTTGATTACAACAGATGGATAGTTATAAGTTATTACAAACTTCCATTTTTGCGTTTACGACGTCTGAATTATAAAATTAAAAATCGAAGGCTGCAATCAGCGTGTGTTTATGTTGCAGCCTTCGTATTTCTGTTGCATGATTATGGAAACAGCTTTTCGATATCTTGTTGAAAAGCTATTGAAAAGCTTCTTAGTAAATGAAAATTGTTTTTAAATCAAATCCTACTACTTAAACCTCAAGTAGGGTTAGTAAACCCTTAGTTGATCACCTACGCGAATGGAATAGTCGTCAGGTAGATGGTTTTTCTTGTAAAGGCTTGAGAGGCGTATGCCGTAAAGCTGAGCAATTGAGTACAAACTTTCACCGTTACGTACAGTATGGAGACGGTGTTTATACTCTTTTGTCGCCTTAGTGCGCTTCTTTTTCAAGTAGATGATGTCGCCTTCCTTGAGAGTGTAGTTCTTGTCCAGTTCATTGTATTTGGCAAGATTTCTGCGACTGACTCCCATTTCTTGACTGAGTGAGCGGAAGGTATCTCCTTTGCGTGCTCGTATATAGTAATTTTTGTTGTATGAGAATATACGGTGTGGCGAGGTTCCTTCTATGCGGAGAGAATTGCTTTTGCCAGCATGATTAGCCATGAAGCGGTCGTAATGCTTCGCATTGTCATAGATATAAAGCTGATAAGTCTCTATTATATTTATGAGAGATTGCGCGTATGCAGGATTTGTAGCGTAGCCGCACGCTTTCAGTCCTCTTGCCCAGCCGCGGTAATCGGTGCGTGAAAGTTGGAACAAAGACTTATAACGCGGACGTTTCAGGAAAGCACTATGGTCCTCATAGCTTTGCTTTGGATTAGCATACACTCGGAAGCAATCGTCTGGGCGGTCATCACTTTTAATCATAGTAGGGCCATTCCATTCGTGGCATTTAATGCCGAAATGGTTATTTCCCTTTACAGCTAACGTGCTCCTTCCTGCCCCACTCTCAAGCAATCCCTGTGCAAGCGTAATACTTGCAGGAATATTATGCTTGAGCATCTGCTCAATGGCGATGTCCTTATATAGGTCAATGTAATCCTGATATGCCTTATTCCATTTCTGTGAAAAAGCAGGAGTGGAACAGAAGAAGGCAAAAAGCAGGATTATCGCAACCTTTATTCTAAGAAAATATCGTGTTAAAGTCATATAATATCTATTTTATTAGAGCAGAATTATTAAGTAACAACAGGTCTTGTCCTATAGAGAAATCCAGAATGAGAAAGAAATACTGTAAGGCTGGTATTAAGACTCTTTGAGCTAACCTTATTGTTTAATGTATTTAATAAATACAAACTATTACTGGAATTTGAATCTGCAGAGTCGGAATCAGATAGGAAACGGCCGTTCATTTCAATGTGTTTATACGGAATACACATTATAAAAAGAATGCGATACCCAAATTAGAATTGAGTACCGCTTACTTTTTCTTGGTAGTGGGTACGGGAGTCGAACCCGTGTACCCGGCGTGAGAGGCCGGTATCCTAGGCCACTAGATGAACCCACCAACTGTACATTGAGAAAAGGAGCGGAAGGTGGGGGATTCGAACCCCCGGTACGGTAACCCGCACGTCAGTTTAGCAAACTGGTGGTTTCAGCCACTCACCCAACCTTCCAATGACTTGGAACTTGTTCTTTTGCCGAACCTGTTTCTCAAATGCGGTGCAAAGGTACGACATTTTTTTGAACTGTGCAAATTATTCTGGACTTTTTTTGAAAATGAATAAAAAAAACCTCCAGACACGAGGTCTGGAGGCGTTTTTTGTTATATTTAGTATGCAATACTTGCACTCTCTTAGTTAAGCCACTTAATGTAGCAGAAGTCCTGACGATGTGGAAGCTTGTCATTCTTTGGATACATACGAACGCAAGTCTTGAAGCTACCAGCGTTGTTCACATTAATCTTACACTCGAAGGTGTAGTTATTACCTTCCTGCTTAATCATTGTGAATGGAGTAACCTTCTGGATGCGACGGTCGGATGGATCCTGGTCATTCTTAAGAGATACGAGTTCGAGACCAACAGCGTCATTAAGACCCTGCTCATCGATTGTGTATTGGATAGTGTACTCCTTACCAGTCTCAGCACCGTTTGTGAGTACTGATGTTTCAGAAGAAACAACCTTGATACCGTCCCAACGTTCTGCAACGTTCTCTTTCCACTGAGCGATTTCCTTAGCGAGCTGGTTGTCATTTGCAGTTACTTCAGCAGCACGCTTAGCGAGCTTGCAGTAGAACTTGTCATAGTAGTCGTCCAACTGGCGCTTCATTGTGTAGTGAGGAGCGATAGTAGCGATAGAGTTTTTGATTACAGTAATCCAATCCTCAGAGAAGCCGCTCTCGTTCTTGCTATAATAGAGAGGAACAATCTCGTTTTCGAGCATACTATAGATAGTAGCAGCGTCGAGCTGGTCCTGATATGCCTGGTTCTCGTAAGTGCGTTCCTGCTTAAGAGCCCATCCTGCACCCTTACGATAGCCTTCAACCCACCATCCGTCAAGTACGGAGAGGTTTACTACACCGTTCATCTCTGCTTTTTCGCCAGATGTACCAGAAGCCTCAAGAGGACGTGTTGGAGTGTTCATCCAAATGTCAACACCAGATACGAGACGACGAGCAAGCTGGAAGTCGTAATCCTCAAGGAAGATAATCTTGCCGAGGAACTCAGGACGCTGGCTTATCTCATAGATGCGTTTGATGAGACCCTGACCTGCACCATCAGCTGGGTGAGCCTTGCCAGAGAAGAAGAAGAGTACTGGGCGCTCAGGATTGTTCACGATTGCAGAAAGGCGTTCGAGGTCTGTGAAGAGAAGGTGAGCACGCTTATAAGTAGCAAATCTACGGCAGAAACCAATCATAAGAGCGTTAGGATTGATACGCTCAAGGAGAGAAACTACGCGAGCTGGGTCTCCCTGATTCTTGAGCCAGTTCTCTGCAAACTTCTCACGGATATACTTAACGAGCTTCTTCTTGAGAGCCATACGAGTTTCCCAGATTTCAGAATCAGGGCACTCGTAGATGCCATGCCAAAGTTCTTCGTTTGACTGATCTTCATAGAATCCCTTGAGAAGATACTTGTCATATATCTTACGCCACTCTGTAGCGCACCAAGAAGGGAAGTGAACACCATTGGTAACGTAGCCTACGTGGTTTTCTTCTGGGTAGTAGCCATTCCAAATAGGAGCGAACATCTTCTGTGAAACCCAACCGTGGAGTTTAGATACGCCGTTTACCTCCTGGCATGTGTTGCAAGCGAATGTTGACATACAGAAGCGCTCGTTGTCGTCATCAGGATTGATACGTCCCATTCCGATGAACTCGTTCCATGAAATGCCAAGCATCTGAGGATAGCCGCCCATGTACTTTCCGAAGAGGTCCTTGTCGAAATAGTCGTGACCTGCTGGCACTGGAGTGTGAACAGTATAGAGAGAAGAAGCGCGAACTACCTCAAGAGCCTGCTGGAAGGTAAGCCCCCCCTTGATGTAATCCACAAGACGCTGGAGATTGCAGAGAGCTGCGTGTCCCTCGTTGCAATGATATATCTGCTTGTTGATGCCGAGCTTCTTGAGAGTAAGGATACCACCGATACCAAGGAGAATCTCCTGCTTGAGACGGTTTTCCCAGTCACCACCATAGAGAGCGTGAGTGATAGGGCGGTCATACTCAGAGTTCATGTCGTTGTCAGTATCGAGGAGGTAGAGAGTCACACGACCTACATTTGCCTGCCATACGAGTGCGTGTACCATATAATTCATATAAGGCACGTCAACCACTACCTGATTACCGTTCTCATCGAGAGTACGTGTGATAGGAAGTGAAGTGAAGTTCTGTGCTTCGTAGTTGGCAATCTGCTGACCATCCATTGAGAGACTCTGCTTGAAGTAGCCATAACGGTAGAGGAAACCTATGCCGCACATATCTACGTTAGAGTCAGAAGCCTCCTTGATGTAGTCACCAGCGAGCATTCCGAGACCACCTGAATAAATCTTGAGAGAATTGTGGATGCCGAATTCCATTGAGAAATAAGCCACAGAAGGACGCTTTGCATTAGGCTTAATATCCATATAAGAACGGAAATGCTTATAAACAGCCTTCACATTCTTCATGATAGCCTTATCCTTTACGATAGCCTCTTTGCGCTCGTAGCTCAACTGCTCGAGGAGCATTACAGGATTGTGAGCAACTTTCTCATAAAGGTCCTCGTCAAGACTGCGCCACATTTCGCGTGCGTCGTAGTTCCAAACCCACCACATATTGTGTGCGAGTTCATCAAGGCACTTCAACTCGATAGGAAGAGTTGACTTTACATTAAACTCTTTCCATATAGGAGAGTTTACATAATCTGCTTTGATTTTCATAATCTGCTTTGTTAAAATAATTATTTCTGTTTTTATTGTTTAATCTTTTTAAGATAATACCTATTCTTCTACCTTATTATTTCACTTTCTGCAAAGCAAAGTCGTAAGCCTGCCAATAGTATTTTATGAATTCGCTCCAAAGCGCTTTCTTAGATAGTTTATCGGCGGCAGTACGAGCCTTCTTTATTTGTGCATCAGTCATATTGCTGAATTTAGAGACGGTATCCTTTATTGTGTCTGCCACTTCGGAGAAGTTGTAGTCCGTGCGATGGATTGTCTTCACGCCGTCTTCCAATTCGCTGTAACTGCCTTTTACAGAGTTTGCCCACAGTCCAAAGCCTGCAAGATCGGTAGTGATGCAAGGCACCTTGAATGCCACAGACTCAAGCGGAGTATATCCCCAAGGCTCGTAATATGAAGGATAAGCAGAGAGATCCTTACCTATGATGACGTCGAAGTAATTCAGATTCACGATGCCATCATTTCCAGTAAGATAGCAAGGAAGGAATATGAGTTTCACTCGGTCTTCTTTCCTGTTCTCCATATCATTATATTTCATCATTGAGAGCACGTTGTCCCTGTCCATATTGTGGAGCCAGTGCGTGACCATAGGAACTTCGAGCGGTGTGTCAAATGTTTTTCCGCTATCGATTCTTTTCTTTAGGTCTTCGCGTGCATCGCCAACCCAAGCTGGTACTTCTACAAAAGCGACAACTGGTTTTGAGAGACGTTCATCACGATTGAGTCGATTCATTGCTTCCACGAACTCATCGATTCCCTTGTTTCGGAATTCATAGCGACCACTTGTACCGATAATCAGTGTGTTGTCATCAAACTGAGCGCCGGTAAGACAGTTCGCAATCTGTAGTAACTTCTTACGTGCTGCCTTACGTTTACGCGTGAAAGCAGCGCCCTTTGGTACGAAGTCGTTCTCAAAACCGTTAGGGAGAACCACATCCACTGGTCTGCCAATAAGTTCTTTACATTCTCTTGCTGTGATTTCGCTCACAGTAGTGAAGCAATCGACACCGAAAGCGGTTTGCTTTTCGATGGAATGCTTTGACTGAACATTGAGTTCTTCAGCCATCTGGTCGCCGTTGTAAGCCCAGAGGTAATCGTATAAAGGCTTGTTGTTACCGGCAATAGATCGTCCGATAGAAGTAGCGTGTGTCGTGAATATCGTCGCTATCTTCGGAAGATACTTCTTGATGTACAAGAGTCCGAGACCTGTCATCCATTCATTTCCGTGATAGATAACATTCTTATCTTGGAGACCATAGTACTTATAACAGCTCTCCACTACCTTTGAGGCAGCATATGAGAACATACTTGCTTCATCATAATCTCCATAGGCATGAAGAGAATCCACTTTCCAGTCTTCCCATAATTGACCGTACAAGCTATCCTTGTCAGCAAAATACGGTTGGAAATCTACAAGGATGCTGACAGGCTTGCCAGGGATATCCCATCGTCCTACTTTGAAATTGAGCCCAGACTCAGAAGCCGCTTTGCGCCAGTCTGCCCACAAAGTGTCGTCTTCGATGAAGTACGGGCTTTCACTTTCGTTCCAGCAATCTGGCCCGATGAATATGATTCTATCGGGCATAGCGTCCTGGAGTGTTTTTGCACGTGTGGATAAAACTGCATAAATTCCACCAACTTTATTGCAGACCTCCCAACTGCTTTCAAAAATATAATCAGGTTTCAACAATTTACTTTAACTGTTTAAAAATGTGAAATATTACTATGTCGTTTGCAAAGATAACGAAAAAAGTGGAATTCTAAGAAAAGAGTCCAAACTTTTTTGTAGAAATGACTGTGTTTTTTGATTTATATTGTGTAACTTTGCCAATGAAAACGATTACCCTACAATACATTAGTTTAAAATGAAAATGAGAAATATAACTTCGATTGTAATCTTAATTCTTGCGCTGCTTCCACTGAATGCGCTTGCTAATAATGAATATTATTTAGAAAATATTCACTCTTATTCCGTTCTTCAGCAGGACTCAATTGTTAATTTGCCTTTTAGAGGAGAGATATATAATAAGGAGTATGAGGTGTCCATCTGCTTTGACTTCTACAAGAACAACATCTTAGTGCCTGGTCAGGACATTTTTGGTGAGCTTTCTGGCTATATAAAGAGCAGGAGGGACACACGCGTTTGGCTTATAACATCTGCAGAAATTGACAAGAAACATAACACTGTCACAATGGAGATAATCAATGATTACGGTTCCGAAGATCTTGTAGCCACACTGACATACGATAAGGAGACAAAGACTTTCACACTACGTCAGAAGCAAGGCTCCACCATCAAGTTTGCAAAAAACGGCAAATGGCAGAAACTTCCTTCTACATTGGTGTTCTCAAAACGTTAGTTTGAGTGTGACTATTCCGTCGGCTTTTCCTATTTGAAGTCCACCTCTCCCCTACTCAAACGTCAGTTTTTCCAAGGCATTCTTCAGTCTTGGCATCTCACTTTTTCTTATTGCCATAGTAATGGAGCAGGTGTTGTCAAACTCCTGTGCGATGATACGTGGCTGGATATCCTTTATGACGCGCATTACGCTGTTCATCATAGGATAACTGAAAGTATAGGTAAACTCCTCTTCCACCAGTTGTTCCACAATCTCGCAATTCGCCAGCGCATCCTGTGCAGCTTCGCGATATGCCACAATAAGACCGCCTGTTCCGAGATTTACTCCTCCATAATATCTTATCACAAAAATGGCAATATCGCTTACTTCATTGCTTAGCATCACTCCAAGAATAGGTTTTCCGGCAGTGCTTGACGGTTCTCCATCATCATTAGTTCTAAATTCACTGCCATCCGGCCCCAATCTATAAGCATAACAGACGTGCCTTGCATCGTAATACTTCTTTCTGTATTGCAGTTGCAAGGCTTTTATTTCATCCGTATTTCTGACATGATGAGCAAAAGCAAAGAATTTACTGCGCTTCTCGCTGTAGTAACCCTCGCCAACGCTGTCGCTTATAGTCTTGTATGAATCTATTTCCAATGGTGTAAAAGCTTTAGAGTGAGACAATCTTTTTAGATTACTATTCTCCCACAGACTTCACGGAAATTCACAGAAATGATTGTTATTCAAATCTGTTTCTCCATGATATCTGTGGGAGACTGTATAAAAATTCAAAAAACCAGAGCCTCGTTATTATGAGAGCTTATGGATTACGAGTCCAGAACGGAGCTTAGGCTCGAACCAAGTAGCCTTAGGAGGCATAATCTTACCAGAATCAGCGATGTCCATAATCTGCTTCATAGAAACAGGATAGAGAGCGAGAGCTGCACGCATTTCACCGCTATCCACACGGCGCTTCAGTTCGCCAAGACCTCTGAGACCACCTACGAAATCTACGCGCTGAGAACTGCGAAGGTCACCGAGGTTGAGGATATCCTGAAGGATAAGGCGGCTGGAGATATCTACATCGAGAACGCCGATAGGGTCGTTATCATCGTATGTACCTTCCTTTGCAACGAGAGACCACCATTCTCCGTCAAGATAGAGAGAGAACTCATGAGCCTTCTGTGGGCGATACTCCTCTGCACCCTTCTTCTCTACGATGAAGTTCTGTGTGAGCTTCTGGATGAACTCCTCTGATGTATTTCCGTTGAGGTCCTTGAATACGCGGTTGTAGTCGAGTACTGTCAACTGGCTTGCCTGGAATGCAACAGCCATGAAGTAGTTGTACTCTTCATCACCCTTATGGTTAGGATTAGCCTTAGCCTTCTCTGTGCCTACGAGAGCAGCAGCAGCACTACGGTGGTGACCGTCAGCGATATAGAGAGCAGGCATTTTAGCAAACTCTTCAGTGATAACCTTGATATCCTGATCATCGCTTACCACCCAAAACTTGTGACCGAAGCCGTCAATTGGAGCAATGAAATCATACTCTGGCTCTGTAGCAGCGTACTTCATGATGATAGCATTGAGCACCTCATTGTCAGGATAAGCGAAGAATACAGGCTCGATGTTAGCATTGGTTACACGAACGTGCTTCATGCGGTCCTCCTCCTTGTCACGACGAGTGAGCTCGTGCTTCTTGATTACGCCAGTCTGATAGTCGCCAGAGTAAGCACCTACTACGAGACCATACTGAGTCTTCTCCTTACCGCCGTTAGCTGGCAGGCATGAAGTCTGTGCATAAATATAATATTGTTCCTTCTCGTCCTGTACGAGCCATCCCTTGTCCTGGAACATCTGGAAATTCTCTGCAGCCTTCTCATAGACGCGTGGATCGTACTCACTTGTTCCTTCTGGGAAGTCAATCTCAGGCTTGATGATGTGGAAAAGGCTTTTCTCATTGCCTTCAGCCTCTTTACGAGCCTCTTCAGAGTCAAGAACGTCATAAGGACGAGACTCTACTTCTTCTACAAACTGCTTTGGTGGACGTAAGCCACGAAAAGGTTTTACGATTGCCATAATACTGGATTTTTTGGGTTAATAATTCTTGTAATTGTATGTTTTTTTAATACTTTTCGGTATTTCATGTGCAAAGATAATAACTATTTTCGAAACCACCAAATTTTGTTGTGATTTTATTGTGAAAGTCTTTGTCGGTTTTGGGGTTTGACTTTCATAGCTTTTGATGGCGTATTAAATTTTTGTCTCAGATTTATTTATTAGGGTGTCCAGTTCCATGTTCTCGTTTTTGATTACGTTTTAACAACTTAAAGCACTATAAATTAGCAAATTAAGTGTAAAATATAAGACAAATTTAACTGTCAAAAAGTCTGATGTAGATTCGCACAAGATTATAGTTTACTTAGCGAATGATTATCAATGATTTAGATGGTTATTACATTGTTTTTGATACTAAAAACTGGAACACAGAACTGGACACCCTATTTATTTATGATGTTTACTTTTGTTTTCATGTTTGTTGGCTTTTCTGCTTAGATTATGGTGCAAAATAAATTCGAATTTAAAGCCACTTTGTTGATTCATATTCATGTATGCTTCGCGCAATATGTCAATATTTTAACAAAAATTCAGAGCGAAAATATTTTCGCGCGTAAATATGCGATTCTTGCTAAATTTTATTATATCTGATAATCAGACATTTACAAAATTGGGGCTAAAAACAGATGAAAAATACAGGCGAAAAGCAGTAAAAATAGGGCATGAAAGCTATGATATTACAATGTAATAACTAAGCTTTTGCAAGGAGAAAGCATAGTTATTGCAACATAATAACTATGCTATTGCGTTCGCATAAGCAAAATTCTGGTGCGTTTATTCATTTTTCTTTGTAATTGAAACTATTTTTCCTCAGTCAAGTCGGAGAAAATTTATCAAGCTTTTAACGGTTGTGAAAAGTTGTGAATGCGCAAAACGTACGCTATATGATGTTCGTTGTATGATTTGGGGGTGTTGTTAATTCGTTTATTGATTGGGGGTGCAGAAACAATGACGGTTCTGAAATCGTGGAGTTGAGGCTTTGAATTTGAGGGTTGAACTTTGATTTTGGTAGGATTGTTTTTGGCAAAAACATGGCAAATTCGCGCTAAAGGAGTAGGAATTAAGAAAGTTTATATTTTTATTGATTTGAAATGTGATTTTTATTTTATAAATTTGCAGTTGGATAAAGATAGGGAAAATCCTATTGCAGTTTAGGGATTTCCTACTATCCGGCAATTAAAAAAACAATTAACTTTGCAAACATAAAACAAAACAATAAAAAAATCGAACAAAGGAGGAACTAAAAATGATGAAGTATATAATTCTTTCAATCGTAGCACTGATGACTTTCTCTTCAGTTTCTGCACAGGATGATCTCTACTTTGCTCCAAGAAAGAAAATGATAAAGGAGCAACGTGAGGCGCAACGACGTGCAAGGCTGGAAAGAACGTCTGGCACATACTATTGCGGTTCAGATCGTAATGTGGATGAATACAATCGTCGTGGCGCTTTCTCATCTCACTATGAGGTGGTAGGAACAGATTCCACAGGTAATGATGTGATTACTTTTATCCCAGGAGATGGTACTTATCCTGACTCTTTAAATGCTGATATTCAGGATATTCAATCTATGACTGCAGAGCCATCATACGATTACGATGAAGATGGTGATTACAGATATTCACGCAGAATGATGGTCTATGATGGATTCTATAGTCCATATTTTGTAGGCGGACCATACTTCTGTAGTCCTTGGTATTATAGGTACAATTCATGGTACTGGAATGATCCTTGGTATTGGGGCAGTGCATGGGCTTGGAATGACCCTTGGTACTGGAGGTCTTCATTGTATTGGAATGATCCTTGGTACTGGCATGGAGGCGGTTACTGGGGTTGTCATTGGGGCCACTATCCACACTATATCGGAGTGGTACATCGAGTAAATCCTGGCACAAGCAATCATGGTAATTTCTCAGGTAGGCGCAATGCTTCTGCCGGCACACGCAGTATTGCCCGCGGGGTACAAAATGAATCCAATACAAGAGGACAAATATACAATAAGATGGCTTCAAGCACAGGCAATTTCACCGGAAGAAGAGGAAAGAATTACTCCAACGACAGGACTTATGACGTTTCTCGCTCTTCCAATTTCAATAACAATCGTTCTACATTCTCTGGTGGAGGTTTCTCCAATGGCGGAAGCTTACGTGGTGGAGGCTTCTCTAACGGAGGAGGTTCACGAGGTGGCGGAGGCAATTTCGGAGGCAGACGATGAGGGAAATGTAATGCATAATTCATAATTCATAATTCATAATTACTGGATGTATAATTCATTATAAAAATAGATAGATATGAAAACAAAGCATATTTCAATAGCTGTTATCGCTGCAATGGTTTCATTGCCGACAATGGCTCAGGAGACATACGAGAGCGCAAAGATTGCGACAGAAGACCTTAATGGTACCGCCCGCTATGTTGGTATGGGCGGAGCAATGGAGGCATTGGGAGCAGACATTTCAACGATGAGTACCAACCCTGCTGGTATTGGACTCTTCCGTCGTTCTTCTGCAAGCTTCAGTTTTGGAGCATTGAACACGCCTATAGAAGGAGGCTATCTCAAATCTCTTGGCAAATACGGTGCTGACAGTAAGACTCCTATGAGTTTTGATCAAGGCGGTTTTGTCATTTCTTTGAATGACGGTAGAAGTGATAGTTATATCAATATAGGTTTCAATTACCACAAGAGCCGCAACTTCAATGAAGTTCTGTCTCTCGTAGGACGTCTAAATGGTGCTTCTCAAAGCAAGATGGCTTATATAAAAGGATTGCGTGGAAGCAGTTATGCTGGCGGATATTCTGTAGATAAGAATAAGAATGGTGAGTACATGGGTTATGATGACGACAAGTCAGAATATACTTCACGCAACTTCTCCCAAGTGGATTACATCCTGTGGAATACATTCCTTGTGGATCCTAATACAGGCGAGTATGGTTATAATGACGGTTCAGACTTCGCTTTTGCTCGCGATCAGAAAGGTTACATTGGTGAATATGACATTAATCTGAGTGGTAATGTTCGCGACCGTGTATTCTGGGGTTTCACTGTAGGGCTGAAGGATGTCAACTATCGCCATACTTCTGCTTATAGAGAGAACCTCGTAGATGGAAACAATTCATCTGTAGGTGATTTGTTTACCGTGGATGATCGCAACATAGACGGTTACGGATTTGACATAAAGGGTGGTATTATCTTCTGCCCTATTGAGGATAATCCTTTCCGTATAGGTCTCAGTGTGTCAACTCCTACATGGTACACTCTCACTTCCGAGAACTATACTACTATCGCAAACAATACGAAGTATGGACTCTATGACAATGGAAAAAGCAGTGAAAGCATAAAATACAAGATGTACACTCCGTGGAAATTCGGATTCTCACTTGGACAAACCTACGGTCAAGACCTTGCTATCGGACTTTCCTATGAATATGCAGATTACAGTAGCATAGACAATCGTAACGTGACTGATGAATACTATGATGATTACTATGGCAATTACGATATTGACTCCGAGTCTGACAGATACATGAATGACAACACCAAGGAGTGCCTAAAGGGCGTGCATACTCTGAAACTTGGCGCCGAGGCAAAGGTAACGCCGGAACTTTCTCTCCGTGCCGGTTACAACTACGTCTCTCCTATGTATAAGAAGACCGGAATGCGCAGCTCTTGCCTTGATGCAGACGGATGCTATTATATGTCAACTACAGACTATGTAAACTGGAAAGACACTCATCGCGTTACCTGCGGTTTGGGCTACTCTTTCTCTAATTTCAATATAGATTTTGCTTATCAGTTCTCTACACAGAAGGGGGATTTCTTCCCTATGGAGACTATCTCCACCCAGGGCATAGTCAATTCTCCTAATGCTGTTGAGGTGAAGAATGAGCGTCACCAGTTCCTTATGACTTTGGGTTTCAAGTTGTAAACTGGACATCAGAAGGTAATCATAATTATTTTGATAATGAATAGTAACTATAACTATTTCTCATAATTATAATAGCTATTATAAAAAATAATTTCGATTACCTCCTTATAAAAAAATCAATAAACAAGAGCCGGATAATCATCATGTTATCCGGCTCTTGTTTATTGATATTTATCTGATTTATAAGTTCTTCTGCAACCGTGTGAAAGCAGATATTAGCTTATTGATGCTGCTCACGAAGCAAGTCATTGACAGTCTTTACTGGATTGAACGTACCGAGAGGTACCTCTACAAAGATAGTGTTCCAATCGCTCATTGCACCATTCCAGAGTCCTGGAAGTTCGAG
>URJQ01000067.1 GCA_900548195.1 uncultured Prevotella sp. | reverse complement strand
TATGGGGTAAGGGGGTCTTGTGTCTGCGCACGTTTCTTTTGTACAAAAACGTGTATAGGAAAATGAACCTTGCAGCTTTTCAGGCATAGTCCCACTACATTCTATAAGGTTGCGGATTTGAGGATAATAAAAACCAATTATGATTATCTATTCATTATTAAAATAATTTTAATTACCTACTTATATATTAATATTTTATTTACAAGTTCAACTAATACTCGACCGTAACGGAACAAGGATATACGCGGTAAGGATCGTAGAATTCCATGCAACTGTCTATCATGTCTCGCAGGTTTGCATTGACTTTGCCGTTGAATACTTGCTTGCCGTTGACGATGACAGTCACGGCTTTATTCATATCCACTAACTTGTCATTGAGATAAATCCTGAGTTTTCCACCCATTGCTTTGGAATAAGTTCTATTGAACTTCATTTCTATTCCCCATTGAGGGTCCTTTTGAGTGGCAGTGTATTTCACGTCGTCAATACTCAGAGAGATGACGTTATCCTTGATATTCATCTCATAGTAAGTACGCTCCTCGGAAGGACGTGCCAACACTTGAAGATTATAGAAGCCAGTGCGATGGCGTCCATCCATCTCAAAGTCCTCCCAAAGGACGGTCTTAGGATAAGGATTGCGTGTGAAAGACTTGAGCCAAGGCGGCGTAAGTCTGTAGTCTATGCTGTGTTGCATATTAGGAAGGAGATTGATGCGATGCTGGAACATAGGCTTTCCATCAGCTGAAATAGGTCGTGCTAATTGTATTGAGTCGAAAGCCACTTGAGTGTAATAGGTCAAGATATTGCGGTAAAAACCTTGATCGACGGCACCTGTGAGAAAAGAGAAACCTATGTTTGCGCAGTTTTCCACTGGAGCATTTTTTAGAGGTTCACCTCCAGCCATCGGACCAGCAGCGGCAAAGTAATCAGCATAGAATGAAGCCAAGCGCTGACTGCCGTATCCTCCTTCAGAGATTCCAAAGATATAAAGTCTGTTAGCATCTATCTTATCATCAGAAAGCGTAATGCGAAAGAGCTTTTCCCAAGCATATTGCTTTGCTAATTGCCACCAGCGATAGTATTCTCCCTCGTTAGGAATCTGCGGAATGAAATATACAGATGGTGAGTCTTGGAATATATTTGCAAGCTTCAATCCCGTGCTCCATTCCTGATCTTTAGGACCTGAGCCATGCAGATATACGAAGAAAGGCAATTTTGTCTTGCTTTCACCCTTCACACCATAATAATACGGCATTATGGCATTAGGCTCAAGACTGGTAGGAAGATTCCATTTCTCGTGGTTTCCTTCCTTCAAGTCTTTCATCGGAATCAGTTTTTCTTCCTGCGTCTCTTCGTTGGCTTCACACCAAGCTTTCCACACTATGCTTTGGCAAAAGGCTAAATCCTTCCCTTTAATCACCTTTTCCATGTCAGAAGAAGGAAGAGATTCCTTGATAAAAGCCTCTTTACTGTCCTTAACGGTCTGCTCTTTGACTTTTAATTTCTGCTGGAAATAAGTTTTCACTTTCTGCTCCAAATCATTGGTTTGGGCAGATACCATACTTACGTTGACTGTCATCAGTAAGAGAGCAGCCATGCTTGGTGTTAGATGTTTAAGTCCTATCATAATTCAAATTATTTGATGTGTTAGATGTCAAAGAGGTTAAGCTGAACAGGAGAGAATGGGGTAGAGGATGAATCGTCGCTCGAATTAGATGGAGACTTTACGCCTTTAATAAGTGCGAGAAACTGGTCTTCATTCATAATCTCTATGCCCAAGCTTTTAGCTTTTTGAAGTTTGGAAGGCCCCATATTGTCGCCAGCAAGAATAAAGGAGGTTTTTGATGAGATACTTCCCACATTCTTACCTCCATGTTGCTCAATGATAGCCTTGTATTCGTCACGACTATGATGAGAGAATACACCACTTATCACTACACTTTTGCCTTTGAGAATGTCAGAAGCGTTAGCAGTCTCTTCCTCAGCGAGCCTCATTTGAAGTCCCTTGTCGCGGAGACGTTGCAGGATGGAGAGATTTGTCTCATCATGGAAATAACGGATAATGCTTTCAGCAATGACTTGTCCGACGCCCTCTACTTCAAGTAATTGTTCGATAGATGCATTCATAAGGGAGTCAATATCATGGAAATGACGCGCTAAAAGCTTTGCTGTCGTAACGCCAACAAAGCGTATTCCTAAAGCAAAGACCACACGCTCAAAAGGCACCTTTGTAGAGTCCTCGATAGCCTTTATTACGTTTAGTGCAGACTTTCTCTTGCTTCCAGAAGGGTCAATCTGCTGAGCGGTAAGGTCATATAGGTCGGCAATATTATGGATGAGACCGCGCTGGAAGTAATCATCCACAGTCTCAGGTCCCAAAGTCATTATGTTCATTGCTTTTCGAGCAATAAAATGCTCAATCCTACCTTTTATCTGAGGCGGACATTGAGAATCATTAGGACAGTAATGAGCAGCTTCTCCCTCGTATCTTACCAACTCTGCACCACATTCCGGGCAATGAGTAATAAACTGGACAGGCTTAGCATCAGCATTACGGCGTGAAGTATCGACGCCCACTATCTTAGGGATTATCTCACCACCTTTCTCCACATAGACGTAATCGCCTAAGTGCAAGTCAAATGAGCGAATGAAATCCTCATTGTTAAGCGTAGCTCTTCGCACGGTCGTTCCTGCTAATTGCACTGGTTCCATATTGGCTACAGGAGTGATAGCGCCAGTTCTTCCTACCTGATAAGTGACTTCAATAAGTGGGGTGCAGGCGCGCTCAGCCTTATATTTGTAAGCAATAGCCCATCGAGGCGATTTAGCTGTAGAGCCGAGAAGGCGTTGCTGACGCAGAGAATTGACCTTAAGCACTATACCGTCAGTGGCAACAGGCAAATCTTTGCGCTTGGTGTCCCAATACTCTATAAAGTCGAGAATGCCTTGAAGACTATTTACTTTCTTCATTCCATTAGAAATCTTGAAGCCCCATTGACGAGCCATTTCAAGGTTTTCATAATGTCCATCGCAAGGGAGGTCTTCACCTATTATATAATATAGGTAAGCATCGAGTCCTCTTTCGGCAACGACTCTGGAACTTTGACTCTTTAATGTGCCACTTGCAGCATTGCGAGGATTGGCAAAAGGCATCTCGCCAGCCTCTTCGCGCTCAGCATTAAGACGCCGGAAATTATCCCAAGGGAGGAGTATCTCACCGCGGATTTCAAAACTATCCATGTAATTGTCACCACTAAGCTGCAATGGGATGCTATTGATAGTGCGAACGTTATTAGTCACATCATCACCTTGCACTCCATCACCTCGCGTAACGGCACGTATCAATTTTCCATGTTCGTAAGTCAGAGAGATAGAAAGTCCGTCGTACTTCATCTCACAACATACTTCGAAAGGTTGCCCATCAAGCCCCTTTGTCACCTGATTATACCATTCACGTACATCTTCTGCATTGTAAGTATTTGCGAGAGAGAGCATTGGGAACTTATGAGCCACCTGCTTGAATTGCTGATTTAGGTCACTTCCTACGCGTTGAGTAGGAGAATTCTGATCTGCAAGTTCAGGATGACGAGCCTCAAGTTCCTGCAATTCGTGCATCATAAAATCAAATTGCTGGTCGGAGATAATTGGTTGGTTCAGCACATAATAACGTCTGTTGTGCTCATGTAGTTCCTTTCTTAGATTAAGGATTCTATCTTGTTCGTTCATATAAAGTCTGCGTATTATTATCTTGCAAAATTACAAAAAAGTATTTTAGAATCATTATTTTTTACAAATTATAACACATTATTTGTATTGCAATAATGTACTTACATAAGTCGATTAGCTTACGAAAAGTCAAGGTAAGATGCTTGAAATTCTTATTTTATTCGTTTTATTTGTAAAATATAAAAAAAAACATTACCTTTGCAATTTAAAATATTGATAGAAATGCGAATAGATATAATAACAGTTTTGCCGGAAATGCTGGAAGGATTCGTCAATGAGTCAATCCTTGCAAGGGCACAAAAGAAAGGTTTGGCAGAAATACATCTTCACAATCTCCGTGATTATACTCAGGATAAATGGAAGCGTGTGGATGATTACCCGTATGGAGGAAAGGCAGGAATGGTGATACAATGCCAACCTTTGGACACTTGTATCTCTACATTGAAGAAGCAACGACATTATGATGAAATAATTTTTACAGCTCCTGATGGCGAGACCTTCAATCAAAGTATAGCCAATGACTTGTCATTAAAGGAGAATATAATCATCATTTGCGGACACTATAAGGGTATCGACTATCGCATTCGTGAGCATCTCGTCACCAGGGAATTAAGTATAGGCGACTATGTGCTTACTGGCGGCGAACTCGCAGCAGCTGTCATTGCAGATAGTTTGGTTCGTATAGTGCCGGGAGTCATTGGCGATGTGGAGTCTGCCTTGAGCGATTCTTTCCAGGATAACCTTCTTGAGCCTCCATGTTATACTCGTCCTGCAGAGTATCATCCTGTAGATAATCCGGATGAGACTTGGGGCATTCCTGCGATTTTGACGTCTGGACACGAGGCAAAAATCAAGGAATGGGAAATGGAACAGTCCATAGCTCGTACTAAAGAGCGCCGTCCTGATTTGTTGGAAAAATAATAATAAGTAGCAAACCACATAAATTCATGACACGTTTTTCTAACATAATATTATTGTTATTCCTTGCTATTCTCTCTGGAAATGCACAGGAAAAGGTTACTGCATTTGGCAAATGGTATGATAATAGCTATATCGGAGTCAATGGTGGCGGCGCTGTTCCTACCAGACATCATACTTGGATGAGTGACTTGACTCCAAACTTTGGCATAAGATTGGGTAAGAATATCACTCCAGTGCTCGGATTCTTGATTGAAGGCAATGCTTATTTTGAGACTGCTTGCGCAGGAAAAGGACCTGATTACCATACAAAGACTTTTGTAGATAATCTCAATGTCAACTTCCTCGCCTCATGCAATATGTCCAATCTTATACTTGGTTACAATGGCGAACCGCGTCTTTTGGAATTTAGCCTTTTAGGAGGATATGGTTGGGGACACGCTTTTGGCAAGAAGCAGAAGTTGAATCTCATATCTTCAAAGGTAGCCTTTAATGCAGCTTACAACTTTGGAGAAAAGAAGCAATGGCAGGCATATATTGAGCCGAGTCTGAATTATGGACTCCAAAACTTTAATGGTTTCACTTCTGCGGATAAATTTAAGTACAACATAAACAAATCTAATTTTCAGGTTAACATAGGTATCAATTACAAATTCCGTAATCATGATGGAACTCATAATTTCAAATGGATTTATGTAAGAGACGAGAATGAAATCAAGAATCTGAATAATAGAATTCACTCTCTCCGTGAAGAAATAAAGAATACGCAAGAGCAAAACCGCGTAATCTTAGAAAACAAAGATGCAGAGATAGCTCGTCTTTACGAAGAAATAGATGACTATAAGTCACGAAGCGGACAGACAGGGCTATCAAATGCTGAAAGAAGTCTGAAGAACATCATCTTCTTTGACGAAGGGATAACAACTGTCAATGACACGCAACAACGCAAACTGGAAGCAATAGCATTCTATCTTCTCTCTCATCCAGAAACAAATCTTATGGTGAATGGATACACTGCCGAAAAAAATGAAGGCGCCGAACTCATAAGTGAGAAACGAGCATTTTCAGTTCTGGTCATTCTGGTGAAGAAATATCATGTCTCTGTAGATCGCATCGACTTTCAAGGACTTGGCTATGACAAAAACAAAGGAGATATAGTAACTTTCGAGAAAAAAGTAAAATAGTATCGAAAATTATTTGTTATTTGCTCGATTTTGCTTAACTTTGCAAGCAATTTGGTAAAAGATCAATAGGAATAGTAACATAAACAAGATAAAAAGATGAAACATCAGTTGAGAAGTAGTGTCTGCACAGAAGGCAGACGCATGGCAGGCGCCCGTGCTCTTTGGGTCGCTAATGGTATGAAGCGTGAACAATTCGGTAAGCCTATTATTGCTATCGTCAATTCATTCACGCAGTTTGTGCCAGGACATACTCATCTGCATGAAATCGGACAGATAGTAAAGCATGAGATAGAAGCTATGGGATGCTACGCTGCCGAATTCAATACCATTGCCGTGGACGACGGAATTGCAATGGGACACGATGGTATGCTCTATTCATTGCCTTCTCGCGATGTTATTGCTGACTCTGTAGAATATATGATCAATGCGCACAAGGCGGATGCTATGATTTGCATTTCAAATTGTGATAAGGTCACTCCGGGTATGCTTATGGCTGCTATGCGTCTCAATATCCCAGCGGTATTTGTTAGCGGTGGTCCTATGGAAGCAGGTCAGTACAAAGGAGAAAATGCAGACCTTATTACGGCAATGATCAAGGGCGGTGATCCTACAGTAAGTGATGAAGAACTGGCTGAGGTGGAAAATTGCGCTTGCCCAGGTTGCGGAGCTTGTTCAGGCATGTTTACTGCAAACTCAATGAATTCACTTACTGAGGCTCTCGGTCTCTCTCTTCCTGGTAATGGCTCTATTCTTGCAACGCACAAGAACCGTATTCAGCTCTTCAAAGATGCGGCAAAACTTATCGTAAAGAATGCTTTTGCTTACTATGAAGATGGTGATGACTCCGTACTTCCACGCTCTATTGCTACACGTGCCGCATTCCTTAATGCAATGACTCTGGACATTGCGATGGGTGCTTCTACGAATACAGTGCTTCACCTCCTTGCTGTGGCCCAGGAAGGAGAGGTGGATTTCACCATGCCTGATATTGATAAACTATCACGTAAAGTCCCATTCCTTTGCAAACTCGCGCCTAACTGGCAAAAATATTCTGTGCAAGAGGAAAACCGCGCAGGCGGAATACTTGGCATAATGGGCGAGTTGGCATTGGGTAATCTTCTTGATTTGACTTGCAAGCGTGTCGATGGAGCTACTCTTGGCGAAGAAATTGCGAAGTACAGTATCGTTGGTCTTGAGATGAAGGATGGCAAAATCGTTAAGTCTCAAAATCCTAATACTATTGACCCAGAGGCTTCTCGTATCTACCACTCAGCTCCAGGACGCAAGTTCTCCAATGTAATGGGTTCTCAGAATTCACAGTGGGAGATACTGGACACAGATCGTGAGAATGGCTGTATCAGAGATTTAGAGCATGCTTACACTAAAGATGGAGGCATTGCAGTGTTGTTTGGAAACATTGCCCAGGACGGATGTGTTGTGAAAACTGCTGGCGTTGCACCCGAATTATGGCATTTTGAAGGTCCTGCTGTAGTGTTTGACTCTCAGGAAGATGCTTGTGATGGAATACTTGGAGGCAAGGTAAAGAAAGGTGATTGCGTCGTCATTACACATGAAGGACCTAAAGGAGGACCTGGTATGCAAGAGATGCTTTATCCTACATCCTACATCAAGTCAATGCACATGGGTAAGGAGTGTGCGCTTATTACTGACGGTCGTTTCTCTGGTGGCACATCAGGATTGTCAATTGGACATATTTCTCCTGAAGCTGCTTCAGGTGGAAACATTGGAAAAATAGTCGATGGAGATATTATTATAATCGATATTCCTTCTCGCTCTATCAACGTAAAACTATCAGAAGAAGAACTTGCAGCACGTCCACAACAGCCTTTGAAGCGCAATCGTGTGGTTAGCAAGGCACTTCGAGCTTATGCTCAGTCTGTAGCAAGCGCAGACAAGGGCGGCGTGAGAATCATTGACTAAATCTCAGTTCGTGGTATTATTTGTTGGTTTAGTTATCTTATTGTTTAGTTGTTATGCAGATTTTACATGCAATTAGACAATATATAACCATTCAACAAAAAACAACCAAACAACAAATCGAACAACCAAACAACAAAAACAGAAGAAATGGAAAAAATAAGCGGTGCAGAAGCACTGATGAAATCATTGGAGCATGAAGGAGTAAACGTACTCTTCGGCTATCCTGGCGGAGCCATAATACCGACTTACGATGCTCTCTATGATCATAAGAACACCCTTCATCATATACTCGTACGACACGAGCAGGCTGCTGTTCATGCAGCGCAAGGCTATGCAAGAGTTAGTGGAAAGGTAGGATGCTGTATAGTTACCTCTGGACCTGGAGCTATGAATACGATTTCTGGCGTAGCTGACGCCATGGTGGATTCCACTCCTTTGGTTGTAATATGTGGACAAGTGGGAGCTTCTTTGCTCGGTACTGACGCATTCCAAGAGGTCGATGTGGTAGGTGTAACACAACCTATTAGCAAATGGAATTATCAGATACGCCGCGCAGAGGATATTCCTTGGGCTGTGGCACGTGCATTTTATATTGCAAGATCTGGTCGCCCAGGTCCAGTGGTGCTCGATTTTACCAGAAACGCACAGACTGCCACCTTCGATTATAAGCCTCAGGCTGTAGATTTTATTCGTTCTTACAAGCCTATTCATATGCCAAAGCAGGCAGATATTGATTTGGCTGCTAAGATGATAAATGAGTCTGTTAAGCCATTTATGCTCGTAGGTCACGGTGTAGAACTGGGTGGCGCTCAGAAAGAATTTTTGGAACTCTGTGAGAAAGCACAGATACCATTCGGTCAGACCATGCTTGGACTTTCCACAGCATCTTCAGATCATCCTCTTAATATGGGAATGCTGGGTATGCATGGCAATCTTGGTCCAAACGTAATGACTAATCAATGCGACCTTCTCATCGCAGTAGGTATGCGTTTTGACGACCGTATCACCGGTAATCTCGACACTTATGCTAAGCAGGCTAAAATAATACATTTCGACATTGACCCATCTGAGTTTAACAAGAACGTAAAGGTGGACCTCGCATTGCTTGGAGATTGCAAGTCAACTCTTGCGCTTGTGTCAGAGAAGGTTGCTCCAGCAAAACACCAATCATGGATAGCTGGCTTCAAGCCTTATGAAGACATGGAATTTAATAAGGTGATAGAAGGCGCACTTTATCCTAAAGATGGTCCGCTCCTCATGGGCGAAGTGGTGCGTAAAGTCAGTGAAGCTGCCAATAATGAGGCGATTCTCGTTACCGATGTAGGTCAGAATCAGTTATTTGCCTGTCGATATTTCAAGTTTAAGAAATATCATTCATGTATCACATCTGGAGGATGTGGCACGATGGGATTTGGCATTCCTGCTGCAATGGGTGCTTGTTATGCAGCACCAGACCGTACAGTATGTATGTTTGCAGGCGATGGTGGTTTCCAGATGACCATGCAGGAACTTGGCACTATCATGGAGAATCAGATACCTGTAAAGATGATAATGCTCAACAATAATTTCCTTGGAAATGTGCGTCAGTGGCAGTATATGTTCTTTGACAAAAGATATTCGTTTACTCCAATGGTAAATCCTGACTATGAGAAAATAGCCGCTGGATATAACATTCCTTGCCGTACTGTCGTAAGTCGTGATGAAATAGACGAAGCAATTCGAGAGATGCTCGACACAAAGGGACCTTATTTCCTACAAGTAGCAGTCAAGGAAGATGATAATGTCCTCCCAATGACACCTCCGGGCGGAAATGTTGACGAAATGCTTTTTGATGTAGATTAAGGCGAAATCTTTAGATATTCATATATAATAATGTAATATTACGAACAAAGGATGTGAGTATTACAGAATCATATTTGATTATTTGCAAGAAACTACATCAGATATTAAAACTACATGAATATGAATTCAGAAAAGAAATACGAAAATACAGATTGCGGGGACTATAATAAAGAAGCGAACTGCAAAGAGAAATTAGAGTTGCAAGCCGAAGAGATGTTCGACGCTGCTGTCCGCGCTGCCGCATCAGTAGATTATAATTCATACGAGAAAAACCTTGCACGTGAGTCCAAGGCTGCTAAATATGGGTATGATTCGTCTGTGCCACCACAGCGTGAGACTTACCATCGCAATGCTATTGCGAGACCTGTCACTCCAAGACATGAGGGCGCTCAATTAGATCATGACGGACTGACTCTCTATACTCTCATCATTTATTCAGAGAATTTTGCAGGTATTCTCAATCAGATTACAGCGGTCTTTACACGTCGCCAAGTAAATATAGAATCGCTTAATGTGTGTTCTTCTTCTACACCTGGTGTTCATAAATACACTCTCACGTGTTACTGTAAGCCTGAGATGGCCGAGATGCTTGTGAAACAGATAGAAAAGAAGATAGACGTACTTCAAGCAAACTGCTTTGTCGATTCTGAGATATTCATTTTGGAGACATCACTTCTGAAACTTTCCACGCCTAATGTGCTCGCAAACAAGGAGATAAGCAGAGTAGTAAGACGCTATGATGCGAAGATAATAGAAGTGAATCCTACTTACACCATCGTGATGAAAACAGGAATGACTGATGATGTGCTCAATCATTTCAATGAGTTGAACAAGCTCGGTTGCGTGCTTCAGTTTGTACGTACAGGACGGATTGCTATCACACGCTCATGTATTGAACGACTTGATCAGTATCTTACAATGCGTGCAGAAGAAGAACATAACATATAAAAATAAGGAGAATATCAGCAAAGAACATATTTATCATCAGATTATTTGTATCTTTGTTGGTATTCTTTTTGTTTGAAAGTAATAGGTAGTCGGATTTATTGTGATAATGAACAAATATCCATTTATAGTTTTCATTACATATAAAAATAATTCTAACCCCCTTACTAAAGACTAATAATTTAGATAGAATATACGTTTAACATATAATTTCATATTGTACCATGGAAAAAATAGGTAAATATCAAATGCAGGCTGAGTCATTTCATTGTGACTTCACTCATCATCTTCAGATGGGATATTTAGGTAATTACATGCTTAATGCCGCAGATTTCCACAGCACAGACCGTGGATTTGGAATGAGATATCTTTTCACTTTGCAGAGGACATGGGTTCTTTCACGTCTTTGCATCGAGATGGAAGATATGCCTGAGCAGTATTCTCACTTTACTATGGAGACTTGGGTGGAGAGCGCAATGAAGTATTTCACAAAAAGAAACTTCTGCTTGACAGACGATTCTACAGGTAAAGTGTATGGATATGGTCGTTCGATTTGGGCGCTTATAGACTTGACCACTCGCCAGCCTCTCGACATTCTGGAAGTAAACGATGGAGATGTAATGAAGTGGGTAGTGCCAGAAAAGGAATGTCCGATTGCCGTACCAGGAAGAGTAAAGATGAGTAAAGATGCGGAATATGTACGCTCAGTAGAGACAAGATACTCTGACGTGGATGTGAATGGTCACATCAATAGCATCAAGTATATGGAGCATATTCTGAATCTCTTTGATATAGAATTTTATAAAAACTATCGTTTCAAGAGATTTGACATTGCTTATGTAGCAGAAAGTCATTTCGGAGACACGTTGAAATTCTATAAGGAAAGAGTAAGCGATAATGAGCTTGCCATTCGTATCACAAGATCATCAGTTTCTTCTCCTGATGAGGTGGAAGTGGTAAGGTGTTTGGTGAAATATGTTGAGAGATAAGCAGACATATTTCCCGTATAACTTGCGTTCATGCCATATTAACACATTATTTATATACAAATACTATGATTTTGTAAATGAATTGTGTTAATATGGTAAAAAATTGACGTTTTTCTTTGTACTTTCATAATAAATTACTATCTTTGCATCGTAAAAAGATAACAGAATAATAGTTGTTAATATAAAACAAAAGAAAAATGGCAAAAATGAATTTTGGTGGCGTTATCGAAGAGGTAATGACACGTGAAGAATTCCCACTCGAGAAGGCTCGTGAGATTCTTAAAGACGAGACTATCGCAGTTTTGGGTTATGGTGTTCAGGGTCCAGGTCAGGCTTGTAATCTTCGTGATAATGGTTTTAATGTTATCGTAGGACAGCGTCAGGGTAAGACATTCGAGAAAGCTAAGGCAGACGGATGGGTACCAGGAGAGACTCTCTTCTCTATCGAAGAGGCTGCTGAAAAGGGTACTATCGTTATGTGCCTTCTTTCTGATGCTGCTGTAATGTCAGTTTGGCCAATATTGAAGAAACACCTTACACCTGGTAAGGCACTTTATTTCTCTCATGGTTTCGCTATTACATGGTCTGACCGTACTGGTTGTGTTCCATCTAAGGATATTGACGTTATTATGGTTGCTCCTAAGGGTTCTGGTACTTCACTTCGTACTATGTTCCTTGAAGGTCGTGGCTTGAACTCTTCATACGCTGTATATAATGATGCTACTGGTCGTGCTCTCGATCGTACTTTGGCTCTTGGTATCGGTATTGGCTCTGGCTATCTCTTTGAGACAACATTCCAGCGTGAGGCTACTTCCGACCTTACTGGTGAGCGTGGCACACTCATGGGTGCTATTCAGGGACTCCTTCTTGCTCAGTATGAGGTACTCCGTGAGAACGGACATACTCCTTCTGAGGCATTCAATGAGACCGTAGAAGAATTGACTCAGTCACTTATGCCTCTCTTTGCGGAGAAGGGTATGGACTGGATGTACGCTAACTGTTCTACTACTGCTCAGCGTGGTGCCCTCGACTGGATGGGTCCTTTCCATGATGCTTGTAAGCCTGTAGTTGAGAAGCTTTATGCTTCTGTTAAATCAGGTAATGAAGCTCAGATTTCTATCGATGCTAACTCAAAGCCTGACTATCGTGTAGGTCTTGAGAAGGAACTCGCTGCTCTCCACAATTCTGAAATGTGGCGTACTGCAGAGACCGTGCGTAAGCTCCGTCCTGAGAATAACTAATAGATTAATAGATAAGTATTATGAATGCCGCTTGAGAATATCCAAAACTCAAGTGGCATTTTTTTCGTTTGGCTGGTTACATGAAATGTATATTTCTTTTCATTTATGTTACATAAGTCCGTAAAGAGGTGGTATAAAACCCTAAATCTTTTAGATTATGCACAGATATTTTGGATATGTGAAAAAAAACAATTATTTTTGTACCATAAATTAAAAAATAATTAGACTATGACTCCACACATTAACGCTAAAGACGGCGCTTTTGCAAAGACCGTACTTATGCCTGGCGATCCGCTTCGCGCTAAACTTCTGGCAGAGACATTCCTTGAGGATGCAGAACTTGTCACTAACGTTCGTAACGTACTTGGATATACTGGCAAGTATAAAGGAGTGCCTGTGAGCGTGATGGCTTCGGGCATGGGCATGCCAAGCATCGGCATTTATTCATGGGAACTTTATACTCACTATGGTGTAGAGAATATTATTCGCATTGGTTCTGCAGGCAGTTACTCCAAGGATCTGGATTTGCTGGATGTGGCATTAGCAGACTTCGCTTATAGCGATTCCAGCTATGCTAAGGTGATGAGCGGCATTGAAGACCACGTGATTTATCCAAGTAAGGCATTGAATGACAAGATATTGGACGTGGCTAAGCAGATAGGCACTGAGTGCAAACTCTGTCACGTCTATTCTTCTGACGTATTCTATTCTCCAGAATCTTTTGAGAATATTTCCAAGCGAACTGATTGTCAGTGCGTAGAAATGGAATCATTCGCACTTTTCCATAATGCAAACGTATTGGGTAAGAATGCCGCTTGTCTGTTGACAATCAGCGATTCTTTCGTGAGCAAGAAGGAATTATCCTCTGAAGACCGTCAGAATGGATTCAAGCAGATGATGGAAGTGGCACTCGAAGCTGCCATTTTATAATACAATAACCGAAAGGTAACAAATGCAAATGATTTTTAATCAAATAAAGATGCCTGCGTATGTTCTCGAAGAAGAGAAGCTACGCAGGAATCTCTCTCTGATTAAGGGCGTTGCTGATGAAGCTGGGATAGAGATAATTCTGGCTTTCAAAGCTTTTGCCCTTTGGAAAACATTTCCTATTTTCCGCGAGTATATCAATAGTACGACGGCATCAAGCCTCTCAGAAGCCCGCTTGGCTTACGAGGAGTTTGGTGCTCCGGCTCATACATTCTCTCCTGCATACACAGACTTGGAGATAGAAGACATTGCAAGAATGTCCAGCCATCTGACGTTCAATTCATTGTTGCAGTATAGTCGTAATCATACAAAAGCTTTGGAAACCAATTCTAATCTCAAGCTCGGCGTAAGGGTGAATCCTGAATACTCAGAAGTAGGAACGGACATTTACAATCCATGCGCTCCGGGCACTCGCTTTGGCATGCTTGCCAGTCAGTTGCCTGAGAGGCTTCCTGAGGATATTACCGGTTTTCATTGTCATTGCCATTGCGAAAGTGGTGCTGACGTATTCCAGAGAACTCTGGTGCATATAGAGGAAAAATTCTCCAAATGGTTTGACCAATTGGAGTGGATAAACTTTGGTGGTGGTCATCTTATGACTCGAAAAGATTATGACATCAGACTACTCATTGACATCTTAAAAGATTTCAAAAAGCGCTATCCTAATCTTAAAGTAATACTTGAGCCAGGCAGCGCGTTTGCGTGGCAAACAGGTCCTTTAGTAAGTCATGTGGTCGATGTGGTAGAGAATAAAGGCATAAAGACGGCTATTCTCGACGTTTCATTTACGTGCCACATGCCTGACTGCCTGGAGATGCCATATTGGCCTACTGTACGAGGGGCAGAGACCATTGAGGGAGAATATGGAGAAGGCGATAATATTTATCGTCTCGGAGGCAATAGCTGCCTTTCAGGCGACTGGATGCAGTCATGGAGATTTGATCATGCGCTGCAGATTGGCGAGACTGTAATCTTTGAAGACATGATTCATTACACTACGGTAAAGACGTGTACATTCAATGGTATTACCCATCCAGACATTTGCTTGCTTAAGAAGAATGGCGAATTGCAAGTACTAAGACACTTCGATTATCAAGACTATAAGAATAGGATGGATTAGAAAAAGTAGGCGATTATAAGTAAATGGTCAAACTTCTTTTTCGATATTTTACTAATAATCCTAAGAGGTTTACAATTATGTATAATATCTATGCTCCCTTGTGTGTAGCTACATCACAATAGAGCATAGATATTATAATAATAATTCCGATTACCTACTTAATAATTCTTATCACCTACTTATAACTACAAAAACAGATAAACAACAATAAAATAAATGGAACAAGAACAAGAAAAAGAGGAATTGATGCTTCTCAGCATTATGGGAGAGGATAGACCTGGACTCACTGCCAGCATCATGGCTGTACTTGCTAAGTATAATGTTCACGTACAGGATATTGGTCAGGCAGATATTCATTCTTCACTCAGTCTCGGTATTCTCATCCGCGTAGAAGAACCTAATTCGGGAAAGGTGATGAAAGAAGTGCTTTTCAAGGCTACAGAACTGAATGTTACTGTACGTTTCGTGCCTATTTCCCTCGAACAATACGAAGCGTGGGTCGGAAGACAAGGCAAAAACAGGTATATGCTGACAGTTCTTGGTCGTCGTCTTGAAGCTCGTCAGATAGGAGCAATCGCTCAACTTATTGCAGAACAAGGACTTAATATCGATGCTATCATACGCCTTTCAGGTCGTTCCAGCTTAGTGCATCCTATGGAAAAAACACGAGCTTGCATCGAATTCTCTGTGCGTGGCACTCCTAAGGACAAGAATGAACTTCATGCTGCACTGCTTAAAATGTCAAGCGAAATGGAAATCGACTGCTCTTTCCAGCGAGATAATATGTATCGCCGTATGCGTCGTCTTATCTGTTTCGATATGGACTCTACGCTTATACAGACTGAGGTTATAGATGAATTAGCAAAGAAGCATGGAGTGTATGACAAAGTGGCTGCTATTACTGCCGCTGCAATGCGCGGAGAAATCGACTTTAAGGAATCATTCACCCAGCGATGCAAACTGCTGAAAGGTCTCAATGTCAAAGTAATGCAGGATATTGCCGAGCACCTTCCATTCACAGAAGGAGTCGATAGACTCATGTACGTCTTGAAGAAGTATGGATACAAGATTGCGATTCTTTCAGGTGGTTTTACCTTCTTCGGTGAGTATATCCAAAAGAAATATGGTATTGACTACGTCTATGCCAATGAACTGGAGGTGGATGAGAATGGTCTTCTTACCGGAAACTTCGTTGGAGAAATCGTAGATGGCAAGCGTAAAGCAGAGCTTTTACGTCTTATAGCCCAGGTAGAGAAGGTGGATCTCCAGCAGACCATTGCTGTCGGTGATGGCGCTAACGACCTTCTGATGCTTTCCGAGGCAGGTCTTGGAATCGCTTTCCACGCAAAACCACGCGTTGTGGCAAATGCACGCCAGTCTATCAATACCATCGGACTTGACGGCGTTCTGTATTTCCTTGGCTTCAAGGATAGTTATCTGGACGAGAAGGCGCAGTAATCTGTAGGGTTAATCTATGATAAGTAGGTAATCAATATTATTATGATAATGAATAGTAATCCTTATTTCCGCAGCATTATACTTTAACGTTTTTTATAAGCACCTGAGCAACAA
>URJQ01000066.1 GCA_900548195.1 uncultured Prevotella sp. | reverse complement strand
TTTAGTGAAAAGTGAAAAGTGAAGAGTGAAAAGTGAAAAATCGCGCTGACGCGGTTATTAAATGAAGAATGAAGAATGAAAAATCGCGCTGACGCAATTAGGAACCCCAAGCGGAGAGCGTAACCTATCATCCCCCAGGGGGAACGGGAGGGGGGCTATTCTCTAATCTTCGCAAGGAAAGTGACTACAGGGAGATGATCGGAGTAACCATTGAGCCAGCGACGACCGGAGCCTGTGGTGCGATGAGGCGCACCTTTGTAGTGGCCTTTCTGCGTGATGAGATAGTCGCGGTAGCCGATGCGGGCATAAGCGAGCTTGAGAGTGGAGTAGTCGGTGGTGACTTTCGCCTTCTTAGTGGCTTTATCATAGGACAAAGACTCAGGGATAAGATTAGGAGTGACTACGATTTGGTCGAAGAGATTCCATTTTCCACGATACATGAGCGTGCCGGCATTGATGCGGTCGAGATAGTTGTAGAAAGGATTATACATCTCATTCTCTGCCACTTCCCATTTCTCTCCCTTTGCTCCGAGACCTTCCGTCATCGACTTGTCCATAGGGTCGTCGTTCATATCGCCCATCACGAGCACCTTGATGCCAGGGTACTCCTTGAGCAAGCGATCCTTTACGGCGCGAGTCTGCCTGCCACCGCTCTCACGATAGAATGACTTAGCGCCACGGCTTGGCCAGTGGCATACTATGACGGCGATGCGCTCGCCAGCCAGTTGACCAGTGACGGTGAGGAAACCGCGTGTATGGAAAGCAGAGTCTTTCTCCTGTTCCTGCACGTAAGGATAGAGATTGACGGTCTCTACCTTGAAGAGCGTAGGCTGATAGAGCAGTGCGCAGTCGATGCCACGCTGGTCAGGACCTTCCACGTGGATGTATTTATATCCGCGTTCCGCCAGTTCAGGCTGCGAGATAAGGTCATTGAGCACGCGGTCGTTCTCCACTTCAGCAAGTCCGATGATGGCGCATCCTCCCGGCAGTTCGTGCATTCCGATGCGTGACAGGGCGTATGCCATGTTATGCAGTTTGTTGGTGTATTTCTCGGAATTCCAGTTGTAAGAACCGTCAGGCAGGAAGTCGATGTCGTTCTTTCCTTCATCGTGTATGGTGTCGAATAGGTTTTCCTGATTATAGAATGCCACTCCATATACGTCGAAGCGTCCAGGCATGACGTTTTGAGCATAGATAATGACGTAAGCCGGCAGTGAAAGCACAATGGTCAGTACAGCCAATAGCAGTTTTTTCATGATGCAGTTCTTTTATGTATTATTATATGTTTATTCTCTGAAAAAGGTGGGGAAAAGGGCTCAAAAAGCCTTGTAAATTGCAAATGTAGAAAAATTTAATGAAAATATCACAATTTCTTAACTTTTATTTAAAATAAAATTGCTATATTTGCACCAAAATATACCTTAGACCATATAATCAAAGCATAATATCCTGATATTTTGGCATGTATTTCCAAACATATCCAGTTCTCTGTAATGAATAAAAATAAGAGATGACAAGGCCTGTCCGCCTTTTTGTCTATTGTCGAATAATATGGAAATAAAACAATTTTAATTTATATTTTCTCATTAATCTTAAAAAAATGAATCGTATGAAAAAGCATCTGATTCTCTCGTTGCTTACAGCGGTTATGCTTTTCGTCTCAGGTAATCTGATGGCGCAGACAGTTGTCCGTGGACAGATTATCGACGCAGAGACACAGGAGCCTCTTATCGGCGCCTCTGTGTTTGAGGAAGGCACTCAGGCTGGCACAGTAACTGACATGGATGGAAACTTCTCACTGAAGGTTTCCAAAGGTAAGGCCATCACGCTGAAGTACATCGGATATGATGACCAGTCTGTCAAGGTCAATGCCAAGAGCGGCAATGTAAACCTCGGACAGATTACCATGAAGCCAAACAGCGTAAACCTCAAGGACGTCGTAGTGACTTCCTCTATGGCTATCGCAAGAAAGACACCAGTCGCAGTATCACAGATAGGCGTGTCTGTAATCGAGGACAAACTCGGTACGCAGGAGTTCCCTGAAGTGCTGAAATCCACTCCTGGCGTGCATGCCAACAAGCAGGGCGGCGGCTACGGAGACTCCGAAATCTACATGCGCGGCTTCGACAACACCAACGTGGCTACCATGATCAATGGCGTTCCTATGAACGACATGGAGAACGGAAACCTCTACTGGAGCAACTGGGCAGGACTCTCAGACGTGACACGTATCATGCAGACACAGCGTGGTCTTGGTGCTTCAAAGGTTTCTGCACCATCTGTAGGTGGTACCATCAACATCATCACCAATGGCCTTGAGGCTAAGCGTGGTGGCGCTGCAAGTTACCAGATTGGTTCCAACGGCATGAGCAAGACCCTCTTCACCGTATCTTCCGGCATGAGCAAGAAGGGATGGGCTTTCACCGTGCTCGGCGCTAAAGTGCAGGGTGACGGTAATGCGCAGGGCTTGAACTATGAAGGCTACAACTACTTCGTAAACATCGCAAAGCGCATCAATGATGCTCACCAGCTCTCATTCACCGCTTTCGGTGCGCCTCAGAAGCACTTCCAGCGCTCTTCCAGCTCTGCTCTCACATTGGCAAACTGGTCACTCGTGGAGAAGAAATATGGCGTGAAGAACTATCGCTACAATGCTACTTATGGTTTCGATGCCAACGGCAAGCAGTACTCTGAGGACTATAACGTATATCACAAGCCACAGATTTCCCTCAACCACCAGTGGCTCATCAACAGCAAGTCAAACCTCTCCACCTCTGCTTACCTCTCTATCGGACGTGGTTACGGCTATGCAGGCGAGGCAAACGATGCAGACTACTCTGACGTAAGCTTCAAGACACTCAGAGGTGCAAACTATGGAGCGCTCAACATGACTTACCGCAATGCTGATGGTACATTCGACTATGCTACAATCAAGGCAAACAATGCGGCTGGAGAGTATGGTTCTAAGGTTGCAATGACTAAGTCTCTCAACTACCATACATGGTACGGACTCCTCTCTACATATACCACCAAGCTCACCAAAGACATCGATTTCTACGGCGGTATCGACTTCCGTGCTTACAAGGGTACTCACAAGAATGAGATTGTTGACCTCATGGGTGGTGACTATATCCTCGACCCAGACCGTCGCGACGTGCTCTCTGCAAACAATGCAAATGCCAACAATCAGGCATGGGTATATAAGAAGCTCGGCGTGGGCGACATCATGTATCGCGACTATGACTCTCACGTAATCCAGGAGGGTGGATTCTTCCAGGCAGAATACAACAAGAACAAGATTGCTGCATTCGTATCTGGTTCGCTCAGCAACACCACTTACTGGCGTTACGGACGCTTCTACTATGACAAGGACCACGCTCGCTCAAAGACTGTCAACTACATGGGCTTCACAGTGAAGGGCGGTGCAAACTACAACATCAACGAGTACCACAACGTATTCGTGAATGTAGGCGTCATCAGCCGTGCTCCTAAGTTCGCTAACGGCGCATTCATGACCAGCACCACATCCAACGTGACAAACCCTAACGCTAAGAATGAGAAGATATACTCTGCAGAAGCAGGCTACGGCTTCAAGAGCGCATGGCTCACTGCCAACCTCAACGTATATTACACTCTCTGGCGCGACAAGGCAATGACCAAGACAGGTACTCTCACCAATAAGGAAACTGGTAAGGAGACTGACTATTATATGAATATGACAGGCGTAGGCGCACGTCACATGGGCGTAGAGCTTGAGCTCAAGTCAGAGCCTCTCACATGGCTTTCACTCAATGGTATGCTCTCTATCGGCAACTGGGAGTGGGACAACAACGCTACAGGTTACGCATACAATGACGCTGGTCAGCCTCTCACATCCAAGGGCGAAATCGCAAGCGGCGTAATGGCTGACGACCACGCATGGGCTACCATCAATCTCGATGGCATCAAGGTCGGCGGTTCGGCACAGACCACTGCTGCTCTCGGCGCTCAGGTGAAGTTCTCCAAGTACCTCAAGGCTGGTCTGGACTGGACTTATCTCGGACGTGCTTACGCTTACTATTCTTTCTCAGGAAACAACCTCTCTCTCGGAAAGGCTGTCAATGTGCTCGCTCCTTGGGAAATCCCTGCCGCAAGCCACTTCGATATGAACGCGTCATACCGATTCAAGATTGCTGACCTCAACGCTACTCTCAGCGGTAATGTCAACAACCTCTTCAACTATCACTACATCGTGAAGGCATGGAACCCTAACACTCTCTCATCTGCTTCACTTACTGAGGCTACTGCTGATAATATCTCTTGCTTCATCCATACTGGCAGAACATACAGCATTCGCCTTAAGGTCAACTTCTAAACCGATATAATACAATGAACAAAAAGATAATTCTTTCAGCACTGGCAATCGCCTCTGTACTCACCGCCTGTGACGATGACTACATGAAGCAGTTCGAAGACCAGGACGCTAACATCACTGATGTCAAGAATCTTACCATGACTCTTGAAAACAGTGACTATAGTTCCATCGCTTCCAATGCCACTAATATCGCCAAGGCTCTCGAACTTGACCCTGAAAATCAGACTTATGTCGAGATGCTCAAGCAAGTAGGCAAGCAGTATTACTTCACTGACGATATTGCAGGTGAAGACTATATCCCTGCTTACCTCATGGCAAAGTATCCTAATGCCGACCAGAAGTCAAAATTCACCGTTACATACAAGAAGTTCAAGAAAACATCTTCTTATCTCGCTGACTTCGCCAATATCTCATCCTACCAGCTCTCTGGCAGCGACTATGAAGGCGTATGGGGCGACAAGGTGAAGGCAAGCTTCCTCACTCCGCAGACTCTCAACCGCATTCCTGGCATCCTCAAGGAGAACATGAGCGGCGCTGCTGAAGGCACAATGTGCGTGGTAAACTATGCTTACTCTGACGTAGAGCCATCTATCGGTGGCGGAACTGTAGAGGAAGAAAATCCATACACCAAGATTTCTGAAGTCATCGCTACTGGCGCTGGCGTGGAATCCACCATCAAGGCTGAGGTAGTAGGCACTTACGCTAAGGGTATCCTCGTGAGCGATGGCACCGGCAGCGTACTCGTATATCCTAACAATGTGCCTAACTATTCAGTGGGCGACTCTGTTATCGTGACTGGTACCACCGCTTCTTATGGCGGTCTCCTCCAGTATCCTAACACATCTACCATCACACGTTCCGGCAAGAGCGAGAGCTTCAACTATCCAAAGGCTCAGACTATGGATGCTGCTGCTCTCAATGATTGGATGAAGAGCCCTGTAGTAAAGTATGCCAAGGTGACCGGTAAACTCAGCATCACTACCAACAGTAAGGGTGCTACATATTATAATGTAGAAATCGAAGGCGTCAATGGTAAGGGAAGTATCTCATATCCTATGACCGGCATCGTTGACCCTGCTCTCAACGGCAAGGATGTGGATATCACAGGTTATCTCATCGGTGTTACAGGTAAGGATACCAAGTATGCTAACATCATGATGACCTCTATCTGCGAAAAGGGCGGCACAATGCTTACCCCAATCGGCGTACTCGCCACTTCTGAGGTTGGCGAACATAAGGCTGAAGGCGTAGTGATAGCTAAGTATGCACGCGGATTCCTCATCTCTGATGGCACTGGCAAGATGCTCGTTTACAACTTCAAGGGATATGACGTTGAGATAGGCGACGTAGTTGCAGTAGATGGAAATACAAAGCTCTACTCCGGTCTTATGCAGTTTAATTCTCCTAAGGTTACAAAGCTTGAGCGCACAGCTAAGGTTTCACAGCCTGTAGCACAGGAGCTCACAGCGGCAGACTTCACTTCTTACGTTACCGCTCCTTACTATGCTTACGTTACCTACACTGGCAAGCTCAGCATCACTACCAATGATAAGGGCGCTACATATTATAATATAGCAATCGACGGCACTTCAGCTCAGGGCAGTATCTCATTCCCTCTCACTGGCGTTGTCAGCCCAGACCTCAAAGGCAAGACTGTAACAGTAACAGGCTATGCGTTCGGTCAGAGCTCTGGCAAGTTCCTCAACACTATGATTACCACTATCGCTGAGGCTACTCCAGCTAAGGCTAAGATAGCATTCCGCGCAGGCGCTAACGTTCAGCCTAACGCTGCTGTACTCTACAGACTCGTAGGCACTGAATGGAAGGCTTACACCAACGATGACGTGAAGGTGGCTGTTCTCTCTCCAAAGGATTACGAAGAGCTCGGTTCTGCTACTGTTGGTGACCCTGCTAACGCACTCCCTATCTACCTCGCCAAGAAGTTCCCTTACCTCGTAGATGAGTCAATGGCAGTAGTGGTTTATGCTAAGTCCAATGACGCTATGGCAGCTAAGGAATTCAGCCTAAGCAATGGCGTATGGGCTCCTGCTACAAACTACACTATGGAGACCGCAATCTTCGTGAAGGATGGCGATGAGATTTCTGCTAATATCAGCACCCACTTCGACAACTCTCTCATCAATGACGAGGGCGGACTCAAGGCTCAGAACACAGAGCTTACAGGCGATCTCACATATATATGGAAGAACAATAACTACGGATGGGTGGCTTCTGCTTACAAGAACGGCGCTACTCTCAAGTCAGAGTCTTGGCTCGTGACTCCTGCATTCAACTTCCTGAAGGCTAAGCACCCTGTAATGACATTCGACCATGCTTTGAATAAGATGGCTGGCTACGACACAGAAGAAGAGCTTAAGCAGCTCATGAAGGAGAGATGTAAGGTCCTCGTTTCTGTCAACTATACAGGCGATGTGAAGACTTGTGACTGGACTGAACTTGAGATTCCTGGATGGCCTACTGGCACTGACTGGAACTTTGCTCCTTCTGGAATTATCGACCTCTCTTCTGTAATAGGAAACAAGAAGGTAGTAATCGCATTCGTGTATAAGAGTGTTGAAAACAGTGCACATTCTTGGGAAATCCAAAACCTCAAGGTTTACGAACAGACTGAAGAATAAAATCTATAACAACATACTGCCTGACAGCCACTTGATTGTCAGGCAGTAATGTTTTAGAAAGTCTGTTACCCAGGCTTAATTCTTTCCACCTTATTTTATAATAAAGCATCTATACCAAAATGAAGAATTTTTTCTTATATATCGTAATGGCGGTGACAGCAATGACATTCACCGCGTGCGACGACGACCAGAGCCAGCCAAACGGCTATATCGCCAATACCACAGAAGGCTCAAAGACCATCGTCCTCAAGGGTTTCACAGGCTATCAGGATGGATATAGCACTCTGATTCCAGACCCATTCACACGTCCTCTCTACATCAGCAGGACGGAAGGTGCCGCACCACAGTTTGCTGGCGCTTACTATGACTTCTATACCACCACTTCTGCAGGTCTCGAAGAGATGAAGCTTCCTTCAAGCGAGGACGCTACTGTCTGGCAGACCAACGTTGATATCATGCCAGGAAAGTGCTACTGGGCAAGATATTATGACAAGGAAGTGTTCCGCTTCATGAAGATGCGCGTGGCGTATATCGAGGGCAACAACGTCGGAGTGGAATATATCGTGGTAAGCGATACGCAGGAGCGTCCTAACGAAAACAAGAACGCCAACAGCGACATCGACGATGAGGCTGCTCAACTGCTTGAGATTCCTCGCGTCAACACCACCAACTACTTCGCTGCACACTATGTGGACTATGACAAACAGCATATCATGAACCTCGCTATCGAGTGGAATGCTGCTATGAGACACTCTTCTTGGGTGGCTTTCTCTTTCGATTCCACTACCTCCCAGGACAACGTAAAGCGTGGCGATGGTTGGAAATGGGATCCTATCATTCCTGCTAAGTTCGGTGAGGTAACCGAAGATGACCACAAGAGTGACGGTTACGACAAGGGTCACCTCTGCGCTTCTGAGGACCGCGTATATTGCAAGGAGGCAAATGATCAGACCTTCTTCTATTCCAATATCTCTCCGCAGATTGGCTCTTTCAACCAGAAATACTGGGCAAAGCTTGAGGCTCTCATCCAGAAATGGGGCAGAAGCACTCAACAGGGCGTATTTGATAAGGTGTATGTAGCCAAGGGCGGTACCATCAATAAGCTCATAAAGAACTGGACTGGCAAGCAGAAAGCCAACGATGGACTGTATCCTACAGCCGATGCAGACGGCAAGACAAATCCTAAGTCAAAGAATGGTCTCGTAGTGCCACAATACTATTACATGGCAATCCTCGCGGAGAAGGACGGCAAACTCCAGGCTATCGGCTTCCTCGTGCCGCACTCTGAGGACCTCCCTGCAAAGCCTACAACAGAGGATCTGCAGAAATACACCTGCAGCATCGACTATCTCGAAGAGCAGACAGGTCTCGACTTCTTCTGTAATCTCATGGATACCATCGAGGATGAAGTGGAAGCTTCATTTCGTCTTGAGGATTGGCAGTGGTAAGGAGTGCTAATAATAGAGCCTCCAAGCCCCCCTCTTGTCCCCCCAAGGGGGAAGAAAAGTTAGGTTCTTCGCCCTGAGTATTCAGGCAAGCCACCTAATCATTTTGCAATAACATAGTTATTACCTTGCAATAGCATAGATATTACCTCGTAAAAGCATAGCTTTCAGAAGGTAAAAGCTATGCTTTTGCAAGGTATTGATTTTTAGACAGTTCCGCGCCTCTTGTTCGGTTGCCTTGTTGAGGAATAAAATATCAATAAATAAAAATAAATAATGATAGGTTGGTGGTGTTTGGTTGTAGGTAGCTTTGGCTGGAAGCCAATACCGAGCGTAGCGAGAGTAACCCGGGACGAAGTCTCGGGATATTATAAAGTCACACTCTTATCTGTCTGGAAGACAGTACCACACGATATGTCATAGCGCACATTATGAATTATGAATTAAATATACTCGCTCGCCTTTGGCTCGCTCGCTGCGTTCAAAATCAATCACGGATAAGCGGATGCAACGGATTTGTTCTTTCACGGATTTTTTTATTTGATTAAGTTTATATTTGGATTTCTATGCGCCTTTACGGCGCTTTGATTTTAACGGATTTCTTTACGCTGTGGACTTTTTGCGGATTTCTATACGATATGTCTCTCTATGACTTCTATATGCAGTAGGCAATCCGCGCCGTACAGGCGCAAATACAATCCGAAATAAATCCAAGACCATGTAAATCCAAGAATTAAATGAAATCCGTGAAAAAGATAAAATCCGTCGCATCCAAGTTATCCGTGATTGATTTTGAGCGCGTGCGCACTGAGCCGTAAGGCGAAGGAGCATATTGATAATGTTGTTTTGTTGTTTAGTGACGGTAAAAAAACAACTTGGTACGATTTGAGGGAAAAATGTACTATATCAATTTGTTCTCAACCTCATCTTTTTGGCTATTTTCTTCCCTCTCATCGGTCATATAGCCCGCTATACTCCCTCTTCGAGTGAAGAAAATATCTCAAAAATATGAGGCTCAAATCATACCAATTTATTTTTTCACCGTCACTTAGTTGATTGTGTGTTTTGTTGTTTAGTTTGACTATCAACCAAACAACCAGACAACAAGATTGGATAAAAAATAGGCATGAAACTATAAAAAATGACAAGAAAAACACTGAAAAATATACAAAAAGCACTATTTTGGATATTTTTTTATCACTCTGGGGTGCAAAAAAAGTTAACAAGTCGTATATAGTGTAAAAACCCTTAAACCCTTTCTATCACAAATTCATGAAACAGGTCCTCACCTACTTTTTATTCGTCTTCTCGCTACTTGCGCTGCCTCCACAGATAGTCGAGGCGCAAGATGTGAAGACCGAGAAAATCGAATTGGTGGCGAAAAACGAAAGTTTGCCACAAGTATTCCGCAAGTTGGAAAAGAAATCCAACTACAAAGTCAACTATGTCACCAAGGACTTAGAAGGCTTGAGATTCACAGGTACCGTCCATGCTACAAGCATCAGGGAGGCAATGAAGCAGATATTGCGCAATCTTCCCCTCGCTTTCACCGTCGATGGACAGTTTATCACCATCACAAAGAAAAAAGTCGAGAAGGCAGAACAGCAGCCTTCTGACAATCCCAGGCAAGAACCAATCAAGGTGCAAGGTAAGGTGGTGGACGAAAATGGTACGCCTCTTCCCGGAGTAACCGTGAAGATACACGCCGGAAAGACAGGTGTCATGTCCGACCTCGATGGACATTATACCATCAAGGCACAGCCAGATGATGTCCTCACGTTCTCTTTCATCGGCTATAAGACAGAGCAGCTGCCTATCAAAGGCAAGACACAGCTCAGCGTTCGCCTTGAGCCGGAAAGCAGCAACCTCGATGAAGTCACCGTGGTAGCTTTCGGTTCGCAGAAGAAGGAGAGCGTCGTTTCATCCATAACATCAGTCAATGCCAAGGACCTCAAGACGTCAAGCAGTGACCTTACCACCTCTTTCGCAGGTAAGATTCCAGGCATGATAGCATGGCAGACAGGCGGATTGGTAGGTTCTCTCACCGAAGAAGAGATGAATACCAAGTTCTATGTGCGCGGTATCACATCCTTCCAGTCCAGCGCAAACTCCGATCCGCTCATCCTCATCGACGGCGTAGAGTCATCAAAACTGGAGCTTTCACGCCTCGTGGTCGAGGATATCGAGTCGTTCAGCGTGCTGAAAGACGCTTCTGCTACAGCCATGTATGGTGCCCGTGGCGCCAACGGAGTCATCCTCGTTACCACAAAGAAGGGTAGCGAAGGCAGCGTTTATACCACCGCACGCTATGAGATGGTCATGTCAAAGCCTACAGAAACCATCGACGTGGTGGACCCTGTGACATATATGCAGATGTATAACCAGGCCATAGTAGGACGCTCTAACTCAGGAACACCAAAATACAGCGTGGAGAGAATCCGCCGTACAGGCTCTGATCGCTATCCTTCATGGGTCTATCCAGCCAATGACTGGTACAATATCCTTTTCAAAGACTACAGCATAAACCATCGTGCAGGCGTCACTATCCGTGGCGGTTCAAGAGTAGTGCAGTATTATGCTTCTGTAAACTACAACAGGGATGAGGGTATGCTCAAGTCAGATCCGCTCAATTCCTTCGATTGTAACATCGTCAACAATCAGGTAAGCTTCCGTACGAACCTGAATATCAATCTCAATTCCGGTATCCGTCTCGTAATCAATTCTGCGACGAATATCGATAAATACCATGGTTCTACCACCGACCAGACAGCTGCTTACTCATACGCATTCAATGCTTCACCGGTGGATTTCGCACCTACTTATCCGGCAGATGAGACTTATAACTGGCCACATATACGCTTTGGTACCACTGCTACAGGCTCAGTGAACCCTTATATGATGAACCAGCAGGGATATAAGGAGCGCACCCGTTACTCCACCACCAACAAGGCAGAGTATATCCATAACCTCAGTTCACTCCTTAAAGGACTTGAACTCCGTCTCTCCGTGTCGTATGTGCAGACCGGTTACTATGACAACGCCTTCACGACATCACCTTATAAGTATTATCTCGCATCCTATGACTTCGAGACCGGCAAGCATAAGCTCGCTGGAGTGGGCAATACCACTGCCTCAAAGACACTTCGAGTAGGCAGCGGAGGTAACTCTACAGAGAACCGCGTCACATACGAAGGACGCTTGTATCATACTGCTGCATGGGGCGACCACCAGACATCACTCACCGGAGTCTTCCAGGCTTACGAGCGAACTACATCTGCTATCTCGTCAGTACTCAACGGAATGCCGCAGCGTAACCTCACTTTCTCCACACGTGGATCATACGGTTACAAGGACAAATACTTCGGAGAGGTCAGCGTAGGCTACAATGGATCTGAGCGATTCGCCAAGGACAACCGCATGGGAGTATTCCCAGCATTCGGCGGTGCTTGGGTCGCTTCATCCGAAAAGTGGATGAAGGGCTTCAAGAAATGGCTCTCTTTCCTCAAGTTCCGCTTGTCATGGGGTAAGGTAGGTAATGATGGTATCATATCCACACCGCGCTATGTATATCTTCAGGACATAGGTATGACAAGCTCAGGCAACGTGAAGGACGTAGAGGCATATAAGGCTTCAAGCAATGCTTCACGAAGAATCGTCAACTTCTATGGTGATGATGACATCCAGTGGGAGATAGCAGAGCAGGTCAATCTCGGTATCGAGGCAAAGCTCTTCAATGGACTTTTCGAGTTCCAGGGCGACATTTATCAGGAAATCCGCCACAATATCCTCTCCAGCCGTTTCATCATTCCTGCCAACGTAGGTATCGAAGTGGCTCCATTGGACAATATCGGAAAGACACGATCAAGAGGTGTTGACCTCTCGCTCAAGTTCCAGAAGCAGTTCGGAAATGACGCTTACATCATCCTCAACGGTACAGCTACATATAATAAGGTGGTGTATCTTGAAATCGAAGAAGCCACAAACAAGCCTGCATGGCAGCGCATGAAGGGCAAGGAAATCAGTCAGGCTATCGGCTATATCGCTGAAGGACTCTTCCGCGACCAGGCTGACATCGACAATTCTCCACGTCAGGACGGCGACGTTCAGCCAGGTGACATCAAGTATCGTGACCTCAATGATGACGGAGTAATCACCGTGGAAGACGCTACTTACATCGGTTTCCCGGAGACACCACGTCTCATATACGGTTTCAGTGGCTTCCTCAGCTACAAGAAATGGGAGCTTAGCTGTTCTTTCCAGGGCTCCGGCAAGCGTTCATTCTTCCTCAATGCCAAGTCGCTCTCTCCATTTGCCAATGACCATGCGCTCCTTACAGCCATCTACAACGACCACTGGAGCGAGGACAACATGAGCAATCGTCCTTTCTGGCCACGCCTTTCACCACAGAATATCGTGGCACACAATCCACAGGAAGACTGGTATAGCGGCGCTGAAACACGTAAGAGCACATACTTTATGCGTGAATGCTCATTCCTGCGCTGTACTTCCATCTCGCTGGCTTACAATATGCCGAACAAACTTATCAAGCATATTGGAATGCAGCACATGAAACTCTTCTTCTCAACTAACAATCCGTTCATCATCAGTAACTTCAAACTGTGGGACGTAGAGCTTGGAGGCAATGGTTTCAATTACCCTATCCAGCGCACATTCTCCCTTGGATTCAACATGAGTTTCTAACCGTATCAAGACGACATAATATGAAAAAGAATATAGTAAACCTTATCTATCTGTGTGTCATCTCTATCTCTTTGACCGCCTGTTCGTGGCTCGATGTGGTGCCGGAGGATGACATCGAGACCATCGAGACGACCTTCGAGAAGAGAGAAGATGCGTACACATGGTTCAAGACCTGCTATTCCATGATCACAATGGATATTTCCGACGTCAATCAATGCCCGGCTTTCTGGGGTACTGACGAAGTGGTGGCAGGAGATTTCATGCGTATCGTGAACCCAACCCATCAACCTCTCAACGGACTTATGATTGCCGACGGTCTGCAAATGGCGCAATCGCCTTATGCCGAGGTGTGGAAAAACACCAAGTTCTATGGTGCCATACGCTATTGCAACCTCTTTCTCTCCCATATAGACGGTGTATATAATATGCTCGACAAGGAGAAAGCGCTCTGGAAAGCTGAAATCCAGGCTCTAAAAGCGCAGTATTACTTTGAGCTCATGCGCCGTTACGGTCCCATTATCCTCGTTCCTGAGAATATAGATGCCGCTTCTCCTATCGAGCAGATGCAGCAGCCACGCCGTCCTATCGACGAAGTGGTGAAGGCTATCATCGATCTTCTCGACGAGGCAATACCTAATCTCCCTTACTACAAGGACCAGGAGCAGACCCATTACACCTATTTCTCAAAGGAAGGTGCAGCTGCTCTCAAGGCGATAACATTGCTTTATGCAGCCTCTCCGCTCTTCAATGGCAACCACATGCTGTCTGATTTCAAGAACAAGAACGGTGAACTCCTCTTCCCTGCCTACGACAAGGAGAAATGGAAGACCGCCGCTGTGGCTGCAGATGAGGCTATAGCTATTGCTCGTGAGGGCGGTAAAGAACTGGTAAAGGGCAGCAATGTCTGGCCTACACCATTGCTCAATACCATCCGCGACATACAGCAGTCCACACTGGACTATGATTATCAGAATAAGGAAGTGCTCCTCTGTGTGCGCCACCAGCGCTATTCTCCGTCCATATATTATCAGCCTCGCATCCTTGCAGAGGATCAGGACTACTATGATCAGTATCGTGTCAGCGGTTTCGGAGCATCAATGAAGATGGTGGAGATGTTCTATACCGAGCATGGACTGCCGCTTTCAGAGGATAAGCAGTGGCTTCCTTCACGCTATTCACTCACCCGTGAGAGCGATGAACGCTACAAGGACGTGGTGCCTCTCGGAGAAGATGTGCTCAGTTTGCATCGTCGTAGAGAGCCAAGATTCTATGCAGATATCGCTGCCCACAACACTTATTGGTATAAGAAGGGCATAGGAAGCGGACTCGAACCTTTCAAGGTGGAGTGTATGCAGGGACAGTTTATGGGCACAGTGGCTAAGCGTATTGACGAGAGCATACCGCAGTGTCTCACTGGTTACTACATCAAGAAGTTTGATAATGCCGACGTTGCCTTCAAGGATTACTACAGCAGCAGCTCTTCCGAGTCAGGTGACATCATCTTCCGTCTGCCAGATCTCCTTCTCGCATCTGCCGAAGCATGGAACGAATACCTCGACAAGCCAGACTCAAAAGTGTATGATCCGCTCGACAAAGTGCGTGAAAGAGCGGGTATTCTCAATGTCCGTGACGCATGGCAGACCTATGCCCGCAATCCGCAGTTGGTCTATACACAGGCTGGAATGCGTGACATCATCCACCAGGAGTGGAACATCGAGTTCGCATTTGAGGGTCGCAGATTCTATAATATGCGTCGATGGATGACAGCACATGAGGAGTTTAATGCTCCGCTTTACGGCTGGAATGTCCTTGGCGACAATGAAGCACGCTTCTATAATAACTTCAAAGAGCCGGTAGTGGTGTGGAAGAAGCGCTCTTTCACTGCCCCACGTGATTATTTCTTCCCTATTGCAAGTGAGGAAGTGATGATTTCCGGCTGTGTGCAGAATCAAGGATGGTAAAACTCTAACAGACAGAAAACAATGAAGAAATTAGCATATTACTTTCTTTTCGCCATGCTTCTTGTGGCATGTAGCGAAGAGGTATCCACTTTTGACGCCAATGTAGATAAGAACGGATTCTCGTATGAGCCTGTCATGGGAGGTGCAGAACTCACTTATACCTTGCCTAACGATCCCGAAGTTCTTGCTATCAACGTAAGATATAAGGACGCATACGGCAATGATATGCTCAAGACTGCAAGCAACTCCACCAATAAAGTCGTCCTGACAGGATTCAATGAGGCTGTCAGTGACGTTAAGGCGCAGGTGACATTCGTGCGTCGCGACAATGTGGAGTCTCGCCCTATAGAGATTTCTTTCTCCACTCTCGACTCGGCTCCTATATGTTTCCTCAACAATGCCGAGGTGAAATCAGGATGGAGCGGTTGCACTCTGGAATATGAAAATCCGGAAGGAACGACAGGAATGGCACACGTGTTCTATCTCGGTATCAATCCTATAGACAACAAGCCTGACACCATTCTCCTCGAATCATTTGCCCTCACAGAGGGACATGACGTGCGTCACTACACTCCACAGCAGAAGTATGCCTACAACACTATCGTGGTGCGTGCCGAGGATAATCGTGGAAACCTGGTCAAAGAGCGTATATGGAATGATATCCAGGCATTCAATGTGGAGAGACTTGACCCTAAGAATTTCGATGTGATATATTCCAATTCCCTTGAGATTCCGGAGGAAAAAGTCGGTCTGAAGTATCTTACTGACGGTGATACCAAGGGTACCACATGGTTTGAGGACCAGAATCCGTTCATGTATCATACCTTCATCTCCAAGGAAAACGGTGCAGGACCTGACTCGGAACCTATGTATATCGACCTCAAGAAGATGCGTCCTGTCTCTGAATTGCGTTTCTATGCCATGAGATGGATCGGCTCCGGCAAGCCTAATCTCTCGAATTTCTCATACCAGGCACCTAATTATATCCGCAATTCATGGGCAAACATGCTCCCTTGCGCTGTGACGATATACGGCTGCAGGGAAGAGGTAGGCAGCAATCTGCAGAATGCGAATTGGGAGAAGCTCGCCTCTTTCGAGGAAAATCCCGAAGCTGATTACTACGACAGATGGACCTACAAGGCTGCCACCTGTGGCGGAACATCATTAGGAAGAAACACTTTCGCCACGCTGAAGAAGATGGAAGCAGCAGACGGAATATACAAGTCACTGCCTATCGACATCGGCTTGCAGAAGGAAGGTTTCAGGTATCTCAAGATAAAGTTTGACAATGTATTCCAGCTTGTCGATGAATCATCCAATACCACCAACCTAAAGACGCGCTACCTCTCTTTCCATGAACTGGAGATATTCTCGGAGAAAGAAGAGTAAGTGACGGTAAAAAAATAACTTGATACGATTTGAGAGAAAAATGTACCATAATCAATATAAGGCTTCAACCTCATCTTTTTGGCTGTTTTCATCCCTCTCATCGGTCATATAGCCCGCTATACTCCCTCTTCGAGGGAAGAAAACATCTCAAAAATATGAGGCTCAAATCATACCAATTTATTTTTTCACC
>URJQ01000065.1 GCA_900548195.1 uncultured Prevotella sp. | reverse complement strand
GTATCGCCGCCAAACTTACCCATAGACTTTGGTACGGTGAAAACCAGACGGAGGTCGGTGAAGTCGCGGTAAGTAGTAGCGTACCATTTGTTGCCCTCATAGAAAGGCTTTACCTCGGCACGGAGAGTGGAGTCCTTTGCCTTCACTTTCTCATTTTCCTCTTTCTCGACAGCATCGAGGAGCTCCTGCTGCTTAGCGAGAGACATCTCGAAGATGCCCTGCTTGGCGAGGCGGTCGGTGATATCTTCCTGTGATACCATGAATCCTACATAGAGGTCTTCGTTAGGGAGTTCCTCCTTGAATGACTGTGAGCAGAATCCATTGAGCATATAGTCATGCTCCACAGTGGAATGTTTGCGGATTGACTCGAAGCCGCAGTGGTGGTTGGTGAATACAAGTCCGTCAGGAGAAACGACTACTCCTGAGCAAAAGCCACCAAAATTTACTACTGCGCGACCGATGGCATCATCGTCAGCGAAGAGTTTGCTCTGTGGCAGCATGAAGCCTTCTGCCTGCATCTGTCGGAATGCGGCAGCAGGAAGATTGTAGAGGGTCCACATTCCCTCATCGGCACGCGCCGTAGATGTGAAGCACATCATGGCGATGAAAGCGCAAAGCGATACGAAACTGCTGATTTTTCTCATGTTTTCTGGTTATTGATTTTTTCTATCTTTTTTCACCTTAATATATAGAGGTGACTGATTTTCAGCGTGCAAAGGTAATTATTTTACGTCAATTAACCAAATAACATCGTGATTTTCACGTTTTTTAGTGTTGTTTGGTTGTTTGGTTGTTTAGTTGTTTGGTTGGATGTAATAATATTGCACACAACAAAAAAACAAAACAACTAATCAGTCTGGAAGACTGCACCGAGCGAAGCGAGAGTAACCCGGGACGCAGTCTCGGGATTATAAGAATGATAAAAAGAAAGCTGTCTGGAAGACAGTACCAAAAGTACAAGAATATACTCAATGCAAGGTACTGTCTTCCAGACAGCTGATTTCCTGTATGTATCATATAGTCCCGAGACTGCGTCACGGGTTACTCTCGCTTCGCTCTGTATTGGCTTCCAGCCAAATCTACCATCTATTCAACAAAAAAACAAAACAACAAAAAGTTAAGATTACATAAATTTAGAAGGATATATTTGTGTTTGTGACGCTAAAACAATATCTTTGCGTGTCAACACAACTAAAACGCAATCATTATGTCAACAAACTTAGAACTCATAATCAGACTTATAGCCGCTATGCTGCTCGGCGGCATAATAGGTATAGAGCGCGAATACAGGGCAAAAGACGCCGGATTCCGCACGCATTTCCTCGTCAGCGTGGGCAGTGCACTGTTCTGCGTAGTGTCACAATACGGCTTTGGAGACGATATGAAGGATGCCTCGCGAGTGGCAGCACAAGTGGTTTCGGGCATTGGTTTCCTCGGTGCCGGCACCATTATCTTCCAGAAAAACGTGATAAGAGGACTCACCACTGCCGCCGGACTGTGGGTCACCGCTGCCATCGGACTTGCCTGCGGCACGGGAATGATTATGGTAGCTGCTATGGTCACCGTGATGGTGCTGGTGGGACTGGAGGTAATCAATGCGTATCTGCCACAGGTCAGCACCACTTCTGTCGCTGTGACTTTCACCTCTTACAATAAAGATAGCGTCGGAAGAGCTGTCGATGGACTAAAAAAGGAATGCATCGAAATGTATTCCTATGAAATGAAATACCACCATACTCCGCAGGGATTGCTATACGAAGCGAAGTTGGAAATGAAGGTCAAGCGTGGTAATCACCACGAGAGACTCATCGAATTCCTGAATGAATTTGATGACGTATCTATCTCTTGCATCGAGTGATACGCTGTGATGTCACTGCAAAAACTTTGCTGAAACAGCAGCGTCTTACTGCAATGCGGCGCTTGCAAGCACGAAGTAGAGCACTGCAATGAAGAAGATAAGGATAAGAAATCTCACCCACTGGAATATCTTCTGAAATCTTTTTGCCTGTTCGAAAGTCATAGTTGTAAGGGGTTGAGGGTTAAATAAAATATCAATAAATAAAAATATAGAAAGATATATGAGGTCGTTTTTTTTTATTTTTATTTATTGATATTTTATTATCTATCTGCGGTTAAGCAGTAAACTTCTCCATACCGCGAAGCAAATGGCGGAGACTACTGAGCAATAACTGTGACTCCTGAATGATATTGAGGAACACTGTGGTGGACTCTATATTGACAGTATGCTGCTGCATTGAGTCAATCACCTGCTTACGGTAGTCGGAAAGGCTACGCTGCAAGCCCTCAGCCTTCTCTCTGGTCTGCGCTACACAAGCGACACTGGTGCAGTTTTCACACTGATGGAAGATGTCTATCACCTGCTTTTGCAGCTTCTGGAAGGTGTAAGCGAATTCCCCTGATACAGGAGAGAAATTATTGCCTATATGCTCACGGCATGGGTCATTGATACGCTTGAGACAGAATATCATCTGCTCCACGGCGTTATTGGCAAGGAAGTACCACGTATTCTTCTCCACAGCAAGGATATTATCAATCCTTCTCAGACCGATGATGTCACGACGGCGCTGGCGCTTCATCTGCTTACGGGCTGTCTCTATCTGGTGAGTGGCATGGCGAAGCGGGCGATATTCCTCATGCAGGAAGGCGTCAGTGATACGCTGATAGCAGTCGGCTGCAAAGCGAAGCTGCTCCTTATTGCAGTAATCCACGTGCTGCTTGAGCAGGCTCCAGCGCTCTGCCTTGTCCTGAGAGCGAAGCATTTTCTTGAAGATAACGTCCTCTTCTGGCTCCTGAGTGGTAGGAGTGTATTTCATATTGCTTCTTATAAGGAGGAAAATAGCGAGGACAATAGCGCATATCATGAATACTGAAGAACCGAAATACATACCATTTGTCACAAGATAACAGATGATGAAAGCGGCTCCTGCCGTGATAAACCATCCACCGATGACGCTCAGCACGCCAGTGATACGGAATACTGCGCTCTCTCTGCTCCATGCTCTGTCAGCAAGGCTGGAACCCATTGCCACCATGAATGTCACGTAAGTGGTAGAGAGTGGCAACTTCATACTTGTGCCCATAGCCACGAGCAAGCCAGCAAGAACAAGGTTGACAGCGGCACGGATAAGGTCGAATGCGGCACCGTCAGCCAGCACTGAGGAGTCAGGATTGAAGCGACTGTCCACCCATCTGCCTATTTTCTTAGGTATAAAGCCTGAGATTGCTGCGGCAGTCTTCTGGGTATTGCGTACCAATACTCTTGCTACTGCGCTCGAACCGAACATTTCATCGCCTTCATCCTGACGTGAGAGATCGACAGAAGTCTTTACCACATTCTGCGCTTTCTTAGAGAATACGAGCGCAAGCACCATTACTATGCCGGCAAGGACAAGATATATCATCGGTGTCTTGGCGGTATCCATCAGCGAATCCATCATGAATGTGTGGACATTGCCATCACCATTTGCCATAAAGTCATTGTAAGCATCAAGTCCTGTCAATGGCACTCCGACGAAATTGACCAAGTCATTGCCTGCGAAAGCCATAGCAAGGGCGAATGTACCCAAGAGTACAACGAATTTGAGCACTGGCACTTTCAGCGCACTGAGCACTGTCATAACCACAGAGAAGACCACAAAGCCACCTCCAAGGATAGTCCAGGTATTATCATTGATGAGTTCTTTCAGTTCAGGAGTCATGATGCTGGAGCCCTTCAGACCATTGATGAGCAGGAACCAGATGATGCTTGTCACCGCAATACCAGCGAAAATGCCAATCTTGAGCGAAGAGCTTACCAGTCCGTCATGGTTGCCCTGCACGTCAGTAGTGGTGCCATTGACACGATATGTGAATGAGAAAATGATGCGGGCAAGCCACTGCACCAACGTACCAAGCACGAAAGCGATTGCCACACTGAGGAAGATACCGAGGATAACGCTCAATGCCTTCTCCGTATTGAGCAGGTCACCCATGGTCAGTAGCATTCCGTCAGGACTTGTAGCGCCGCCTATTATCTTAATCAAAGCAATGGCAAAAGCGCCACCGAGCAACTCAAAGACCATGCTTACGGTCGTAGAAGTCGGCATTCCGAGGGTGTTGAAAATGTCAAGGAGAACCACATCTGTCACCATAACGGCAAGGAAGACGCACATCACGTCATAGAAAGAGAAATACTCCGGCGTCATGATGCCGTGACGTGCAACGTCCATCATGCCGTTGCTCATAGATGCACCAGCAAACACTCCGATAGCGGCAATCAGTACGATGGTGCGGAATTTAGCCACCTTAGCGCCGATGGCGGAGTTGAGAAAGTTTACTGCGTCATTGCTTACGCCCACTACGAGGTCGAAAATTGCAAGCACGATGAGGAATACCACGATTCCTAAAAAGAATGTACTCATGTTGTTTTATGCTACTTTTAGAATTCTGCTGCAAAAGTATCAACATGATGTTACAATCCTGTTACATGGATATTAAAAGGGTGTTGCGGATGAAAAAAAGTGACGTGTCAGCGGATTTCGTCTCACGGTTGCCGGTAATATAAAAAACAATACCCCCAAAACCGGCAACCAACAACCAATAACCGATAACCAACGACCAATAATCAATAGCCAACTACCTGAACTGTCGTAGAATCCAAAGGCGGAATACGGGATCCACAAGAGAGTAACTGCCGTTGCCATTGTCCTCGATGATGTCCTTCTCTACCAGCATACGCTTGTTCTTTGCAAGGGTGTTCGGATTGCCGAGCCTGTATTTTTCCTTTGCAGAGGCAGACGACAGCTGCTGTTCTCCATTGCAGATGGCGCGGAGAAGCTCTTTCTGACTTGAAGTCATGTCGTCCATGTCATTCTGGAACATCGGGGTGTTTATATTGATTACCTGTTTCAATCCTGTCTGAAAGACCTCTTCAGTCACTTCCTTTTCCGTAGCATTCCATATAAAGAAGCACAGCTGCTGGAGATACCATGAGTGGCATTCCACGGTGTCGCATATCCTTTCTGCAAATTCTTCTGATATGCTCTTGTGTGTTTCTGCAAAGGAAGAGATGATGAAAGGCATCCAGTCCTTCCTGTCTATCTTCTGGAGAAAGACCACCTGACCGAAACGATAGAATGGACTGTTGGCTTTATTGAAGATATTGAGCATCATGTGGCGCTTGCTGCCATAAAGGCAATAGGTCACGTTCTGCTGCAGTTGCCACGCTGAGCGCATCTTGCCTTCCAGGTCCTTGTATTCGGACAGCTCTGCCAACTGCTGGAATTCATCAATGCAGACGATGATCTTTATGCCTTTCTCCCTTGCAATTACTTCAGGCAACTGTAGTATAGACATCTTGTCCTGCTCCTGTGGGACGTATCTTATGTCAAAAGCCATGAAGTCAGTTATCTGGTCGTTGATTACCACTTGTGGCACTACACCGTTGAGAAATCTCTTCGCGTCGCTGATCCATCGTTCCACCTTTGTGGCTGTGCAGGCTATAACCTGACTTGCAAAGACCCGGTAGAATTCCGTTTCCGAACTGATACTGAAAGCATCGATGTAGCATACTCTTACCTCCGGACTTTCAGAGCACAGTTCATCCATAGCCTTCCTTACGAGAGAAGACTTTCCCCAACGGCGCGGAGAGACAAGCATCGTATTGATGTGGGATTTCATCAACTGCTTGAGAAGGGCCCGGTCTTCTACTCTGTCGATAAAGTTCTGGTCGGTTGCTAATGTGCCGAACTGGAATGGAGATGCAAGGATGCTCATATACTTAACTGATTGATTATTCGTGATTTGTATGATATTACCTTTTGGTAACTTACCTTCTGGTAATATCCAGTTGCAAAGATAATGATTATTTGCGTTATTTCCAAATTTACTGGAGAAATATTTCACCAGCCATCAGCCACCGTATCTGCGGCTTTTACCATTGGAATGCCAACCATATAGCAAAGTGATGAAACCACGAACAGAATACTTTAACGAGAAAAATAGATAACTATGGCAATAATGAAATATTATACAGAGGGTGAAGCTTTAGACAAAGTGCTTGGTGAAAAAGGAACCCCATTGCGCAATCAATATGAAGCAGACATGAATGCTTTCCTGATAGGTGAAGCAATCAAGAAAGCTCGTCAGTCTAAAAACCTTACACAAGAGGAACTTGGAGCAATGATTGGAGTGAAGAAATCGCAAGTTTCTCGTATCGAAAAAGGAAGCAACATAACCTTTGCTACCATGGCAAAGATATTCAGAGCTATGGGAATATCAGCCAGTTTTGAGATGGCAGGAATAGGTAAGGTTGCTCTATGGTAAAAAAGATAGGTGGTCAAAATAATTCTTGACCACCTATCTTTTTTTATAATTTATTTACCCTCAAGGGTGTATCTCACGCCGACGTTGAGATTAAAGTTGAGATTTTTCTCCTTAAATATGGTGTTGAGGGAGGACTTGTCATCGAAATAATAACTGATACCTGGCTCTGCATAAATGCCGATATTATGGAGAATATCAAGCTGTAAGCCGATGGAGGCATTGACAGACATCTGCAATGGCTTGGTGGTGATGGTCTCCTTGTCGGTCTGGCGACTCTTTCCACTGATGATATAGTCCTTGGTCCTGTGACCGGAGACGCACTGTTCGGCGAGTAATCCCGCTGACATATAGAGGCTAAATGGGCGGTAAGAGAACGCTTTATACCTCATATTGAGCGGAATACCGACGTAATCCAACTGCTGCGAGCCGGCGATGCGATTCTCATTGGTGCCTTCGCTCATGTCGGAAGAGAGGCGAGTGTAGGTCAGTCCGCTCTCTATAGCGAGGCGATTGGTGAGCTGATAGGCTGCGTTAATGCCGAATCTGACTGGCAGATGATGCTTATACTCGGTCTTTACTTCCCTTCCTTGATTGAAAACGGCTATGCCAAGCATCGGATTATCTTCCCAAGAGCATCCTCCATCGCCCATTGCTAAAAAGACTTCTGCCATAGAGCGCATCGCTGTAGATGAGCCCATAGAGCCTGATGCTCCTGTTCCTATTGTCCAGCGGGATGGAGATTGGGGCGTGATGGCGGCGTATTGACGATATTGATCGGCAGTGCTGGCGACGCGACGACGGGATTTCTGGGGTACGGTAGCCGCGCTATCAGCGGACTGGCTGGTAACGGTGGCTACGTGGGGAGTTGCTTCCTGCACGGCGATGTCGGCGGTGGAAGCGGATGATTGCCCGGTAACGCGGGCAACACGGTGGCGATCGCTTGCGGCATTATTGCGGATGATTGCGGCATTGTTGCGGATGCTTGCCATGATTGCTGCGCCTTTATGGGCGCTGGTGCCCTTTCCATAAGGGGATGCGGCATCTTCCTTAGGGGCAATATCCTCTCTATGATGGGATGGTAAGAGAGGTGAATCCTGCGCAATGTTGCCCTTTTGTGCATCGAAAGGAAGGAAGAAGAAGCCTAACAGCAATGCTATGCAAGCCACGGCAGCTACTCCAGCCGCACGGAAAAGAGTGCGAGAAAGAGACAGACGCGGTGCTTTTACGGGATTATAAGCAGGCTTTCGCTCTGCCAAACCCTTTGAAATACCTTCCCATAATCCCTCTGGGGCATCCATTTCATAGTTGCCCATGCGGTCATGTATATCCTTTTGCCAGTCTTTTTTCATATTCAGATGGAGTTGGAGTTTAGGTATTGTTTTATCTTTCTTGCGAGCATGGCTTTCGCTTTATGCAGTTGAGAGGCAGAAGTGCTTTGCTTTATGCCGAGTATCTGTGCGATTTCCTTATGGCTTTTATCGTCGATGACGTATAGATTGAACACTGTGCGGTAACCGTCAGGCAGTTCCTGAATGAATCTATGCAGCACTTCAGATGGTATCTGGTCTGTAATCAAATCGTCATCGGATGCTTCGAACTTTTCCCCTTCCATATCCACGATGTCTAACCTGCTATTTGCCTTGATGTGTTTCAACGTCTCATTGAGCGTTATTCTGCCCATCCAGGCTTTGAGTGACCCCCTTCCACGGTATTCGAAGTCATCCAATGACGAGAATATCTTGATGAAAGACTCTTGCAATACGTCCTTGATATCCTCGTCATTACAGAGGTATCGGGAGCACATAGCAGTGAGGTAGCGCACATTTTGGCTGTAAAGCCGCTCCAAAGCGACGTTATCACCATTGCGCGCCTTCCGAAGCATCTGCTCCTCATCGGACGTTTTATTAAACAAGAGTCCAAGCACTGGTTTACGAATTAGTTTACGCAGCGGTTGAGCGAAAGCGGTTCCACTGCCATTTTAGGATTATTCTTGTGCATCAGGAGAGAGAATTCCGCTGACTTCTTGCCACTGAAAGAGTTCCAGTTGACCTTGATTTTCACGCTGTCAGTCTTGTCTTTCCAGATGGAATTGAGGTCGAAAGCGATGAGAGCATCGCCCATTCTGCCACGGGTATCGCCCTTGGCATTGTGAGTAAGATTAAATTCATACTCATTATCTTTGTTTACTCCGCCCACAAGATTGAACACATGGGTAGTGTATCCGCTCCAGAGTGTGCGCAGACGCAATGTGAGGAAGCCGTCTTCAGCCACGGTCACCCAGTCGCGCATTATCTCTACAGGGTCATTTCCATATACTTTCAGGTCGTCATCTCCGAGTGTAAGCACAGGATTCTTAGTGCGAATGCTGTCTATCCAGTTTATTTTCACGTTGCGATAGCTGCCATTAGTCGCTGTCTCGTCTTCATAATTTACGAGTGCGCGCACAGTCTTTTCTCCGAAAGGAGATGCCTTGAGGTTTGTCGGAACGAGGACAGTCTTGTCATCGAGCTGCATGGTGAAGCCTTCGGCACCGTTAGGATATACGGTCACGAGGGCGGTAGGGCGGCGTACATCGTCCCAAGAGCTGTCATTATCACATGACATGAATGATAACATGGCAACTATAAGTCCCATTGCAAGGATGGAAATTCTGATTTTCTTCATATTGTCTTTGATTTTTAAGTTTATCTACCCATTAAATCTAAGATATGCGAAAATCTTGCCTGGACGATGGAAAAAAAATAAGAAAAAAATGAAAAAAGCCTCCAGAAGCCATCAGAAGCCCATTTTTTCTTTGTAAAAAAACGGAGTGAAAGGAATTAGAAATATCTCTTCCAACTCCATTCCAATGCGAAATAAATGCCGATGGCGGTGAAGAATCCCGCTATTGCATCGACGGCATAGTGAGGCAAGAGATAGACGGTTCCCATGCAGAGGAAGGCGTATGGCACTGCCCATATGAGGGCAAACTTCCACTCTTTGAGTCTGAGAGCCATGAGCATAGTGAGCGTTGACACTCCGACGTGGCTGCTTGGGAATGCCGCTGTAGGTCTTTCTCCTGCGTCGTGGCTGGTCTGCACGAGTCCTCTGAAGAAGCCATCCTCCCATCCTGGGATAGGGAGACACTCGGTATGTGAGGCAAAATAGGTGCCTACGGCAGGGAAATGTCCAGCCTGTATGTTGTCGAGACCTACGGCGAGGTAGTAGTATTGCGGTCCTGCTACAGGGAAGAGGTCGAATATTACGTAATATATAAAAAAGGAGGAGACGAGTATATACGCCACTTTCTGAAAGTCATTGTACCTCTTGAAGAAGATATAGAACACCAATGAGGAAAACATGAGGAAATAGAAGGCATAGCCCATCGCCATAAGTTCGGAGACAATGCGTGAAGGGAACGCCTTGCTCCATACCAAAGCCGGCTGGAAGCCAAAGAGATACTGATCCCAAGCGGCGAAGATGTGGTCGAGATTATCGAAATGGCAGTTGAGGAGATACGTGTCGGGGTACCACCATCCCAGCGTGACGAAGAGCAAAACGACGCGTGCCAAGGCAATCATACGGCAGGTCCATAGGCGATATACTATCCACATTGCCACTGTGAGAAGCATCACGCGCACTCTCCACCATATCAATTGTTCCGGGTCGGGGATGCTGGTATATGTGAAAGCGATGAGCAATAGGGTGAAGATGCCATATAGCATCATGCCTATCTCTGCAGGGAAGAGCCACTTATACGGTCTTGTCTCTGCCTTTCTGCTAATCATTTCCTGTAACCATGCAGACCATCCGCCGTTCTTTTTCTTTGCCATTACTACCTTTATGAAGTTACACTGATGTCCAACAGCTAATGAATCAAGAATAAAATATCAATAAATAAAAATAAACAAATATATATTTTTTTCTTTGTTTCTTCGTTTTCTTTGTTTTTCTCTATTGATAATTTAATCTTCCCCACGTCTGTGGGGACTGAGGGGCACACTATTTTATTTGATTATATTTTATTATTACTTACAGCCATCCATTGTCCTTATACCAAGCCATCGCCTCTTTGACGCCACGCTCGAGATTATACTCTGGAGAGTAATCGAGGTCGCGACGTGCTGGAGAGATGTCGCATTTCCAGTTGCGTTGGCGCAGGATGTGGTATTTGTCATTGTTGAGAGCCGACACTTTGCCCGTCATCTTTCCCCAGCGGTCGCCCACTGCCGTGATGATACGCAGGAGCCAAAGCGGTGCCTTGATGCGAAGAAGGAAGGAAATGCCAAGCTCGCGCTGGATAAGGTCGGAGAAAGTGCGTGAGTCATAGACCTCTCCGTCGCTCAGGAAGTATGCTTTACCTATGCAGGCATCATGCTCCATCGCCTTGAAGACAGCCTGCACGACGTCCTTTACATATACGAAAGTGATGTCCTGGCGTGAATATCCCACAGCGAAATCGGTGTGTCCCTTGATGCTTTTCGCCATAAGGAAATAGTCAGTCTCGCGTGGTCCATAGACTCCAGTAGGACGGAGGATGACCAATGGCAGATTCTTTCTTTCGAAGAGCCACTGCTCAGCCATGAGTTTACTCTTGCCGTAAGCGGTGTTTGGCTTAGGAGTGTCGGTGTCAAGGATGTCGGTATGCGGCATTTCCTCGCGTATAGCTCCGAATATACTGAGGGAAGAGAGATAGACGAAGCGCTTTAATGGCTGTGCCGTCTCTTCGAGAGCGAGGACGAGATTCTTGGTTCCCTCCGTGTTGATGCGGAAGAAATCGTCGGCATTGATACACTTTGTGGCGCCTGCTGCATGGACTACATAGTCGAACTGCAAGTCGCTTAGTGCCTCTTTCATCTGCTCTATGGACGAAAGATTGAGCTCAATAAAGTGGATGCGCTGGTCGGTGAGGTACTTTCGGTTGGTGGTCTTCCTCACTGCGGCATATACTTCGAGTCCTCTTTCGAGGGTTTCTTCCACTATGAAACTGCCTATGAAGCCGGAGGCTCCTGTGATAAGAATCTTGCTCATGATTGATTATTATATCGTTTATTGAAATAACTGACTGCCTGATTCTGCCTGATTGTTATTATAAAACATCAATAAATAAAAACAAAGAAATATATTTTTTCCTGTTTTTCCCTTATTTTTCTCTATTGATATTTGACAACCACCCACGGCAGTGGGGAGTGAATGGGGACTAATCTCTCAGCACGAGGATGGACTCAGGACCCATATTGAAGAGCAAATCGAGTATGCTCATGTCAGGGAGAAAGCCTTGGCGCGATTGGAACACCTGATAGTAGGGCTTCAGTTCTGGCTCCGACTGCCCGTCGATGCGGATTTCTCCGGGAGCGGACTGCATGCCAGCAGTGACTAAAGGCACGGTAAGTGCATCGTCATGTGGGAGCAACTGTGGGGCTGGGATGCCGATAAGGTCGCATAAAGTCTCTATTATCTCCATGTTATATTGCAGGAGAAAGTCCCAATTATAGTGGCTTTCGGCGTTCTCCTGCGGCGTTCTCTTATGGAAAAACGGCTCTATATCGTCTGCGTAATACTCGAAGAAGGGCGAAGAACCATAGGCTGTGGCGAGAGCTTGCCAGTGGAGGCGTCGCCAGTTGTTGTGGTCGGAGATGCGGATGTCGCAGATATTGGCGTGCTTCGAGCCCTCTACAGGCACAGAGAGCGTCTGCGGACCGGTCGCTGTTGCTATGGTGTAGCGGTTGCGAATGGTCTGCTTGCGGAAGTTTTCTCTTGTGTCTATGTAGGCTTCTGCCTGGCATTGTGCCAGTTGGCGGAACCATGAGACTGGGGGGAAGAGGGCTGTGGATTGGAGCATTATATTAAATGAAGAATGAAGAATGAAGAATGAAGAATGGCTAACGCCGTTGCGACTTGTTCTTTAAGTGAAAAGTGAAGAGTGAAAAGTGAAGAGTGAAAAATCGCGCTGACGCAGTTGGGAGGCGATTCTCGGTACTGTCTTCCAGACAGCTCTCCTTTAGGAGATTATAGTCCCGAGACTTTGTCCCGGGTTACTCTCGCTACGCTCGGTACTGTCTTCCAGACAGACTACAAAACATTCACCGTCTGATAATCGCTGTCGCTTGATAACCGTCGCCACCGCCCGATAATCACCATCGTTCGATGGCCATCTACTGCCGTCCGATAACCACCGATTGCTGACCAACAACCGACAACCGATAACCAACGACCAACAACCGACAACCTTTTTTAAAAGTATATGATAATGAGGAAGGCGAGGAGCCACCCTGCGATGCAAGCATGGATAAATCTATCCTTGATTAGCACCTTAGTGGGACTGCCACTCTTCACATCTACGATGGTGATCTGCAGATAGCGCAAGATGCCGGCAAGGACAAAGATAGATGTGGCATAGAGGTATGAAGTGTTGAATCTTTCCACCACTTCTGGCGATACGGTGTACATGATATAACTTACCATAGTGATGCTGGCGATGATGGATATGGCTTGGTTCATGAATTGCACGCTGTATCTGTTGACGTTACGACGCGCCATGATACCAGTGTCTTCATACATCACTACATCGTCTCTGCGCTTGGCAAGGGCGAGGAAGAGGGCGAGCAGGAAAGTCATGAGTATTATCCATTGCGACAAGGCGATGCTGGTAGCCAGTCCGCCTATCAGTACGCGGAGCACGAATCCTACGGCAATGATAAATACATCCACTATGGCGATATGCTTGAGGCGTATGCAGTAGGCGATGTTGAGCAAGATATAGAATGCAATGATGGCAAAGACGGGCATCATGGAAATTCCAAGATATATCTGTCCAGCCAATGCAATGCCGAATGCGGCGATGAAGCATCCGAGCATTATGATGTAAGCCATAGGCTTTCCCACTGCTCCAGAAGCTATAGGGCGCTTGCATTTCACGGGGTGCTTCTTGTCTGCCTCTGCATCGTAGATGTCATTAAAACAGTAGATACCGCTTGCAGCAATGCAATAAGCCATAAAAGCGAAGTAGCATGGCAGTACATATTCCGCATCAAAGAGGTGCCGTCCGAAGAACAGCGGTATGAAGCAGAATAGGTTTTTGACCCATTGGTGAGGTCTGAGGAGCAAGATGATATTTTTCAGCATTTCATTCCTTATTTCTTGACAGTTTTCTTGCCGGCAGCCACCCAGCCGTTATATCCTTCATCGAGTTCGATAATCTTGTAGCCTTTAGCAGCAAGAATCATAGCCGCTTTCTTACTTCTCTTTCCGCTTCTGCAGTTGATGGCTATAGTCTTTTTCTTTGGTAGGGTAGCAATAGCTTTCTTCTCGAAGTCCGCCTTCAGTACGTCGATGTTCAGAGCGTTCTTGATGTGTCCTTCAGCAAATTCCTCTGCAGTTCTGACGTCGAGGCGCACCACGGCGGTGTCTCTTATAGCTTTCTCGTATTCATCCACTGTGAGGCTCTTGAATTTCTCATTCTGTGCGTTGCATCCCATTATCATCATGGCAGATGCGATAATAGCAAATATCTTTTTCATTGTTTTTTTTGTTTTTGTATTTTTGGGGGATATCCGCCGGTAACGCGGCGGACACGGTGGTGGATTGTTGCTTTAGTGGAGAGTGAAAAGTGGAGAGTGAAAAGTGGAGAGTGAAAAGTGAAGAGTGAAAAATCGCGCTGACGCAGTTTGGGGGCTTCGCTCTGTACTGCCTTCCAGACAGCTATGTTTATCGTTTAATTGTTTGCGCATTCTACAAAACAACACAATTATGCATTATGAATTATGAATTATGCATTATGCATTATGCATTACTGCATAAAACCCTCGCTTTGGCGATATTACTTTTCCGTCTTCCTTTAGCAGTTTCAGTGCTTTGTCGATGGTTTTGCGGTCCATCTCCATCATTTCAGCCAGGCAAGCCGCCTTGACGGGCTCGGTGAGAGTCAGCATCTTTTCGAGCAACAGGTCACTTGTCTCCATGAAAGAAGGGTCACCGTCAGGATTAAACAGCTTGATGGCTATTGCAGCGCAAGCCTCCGCATCGGCAAGAGCGTGGTGGTGGGCTCTCAGATTATATCCGCATCGTTCCGCAATGATGTCGAGGTTATGGCGTCCGCAGGGCCATACGCGGCGTGATTTCTGCAGTGTGCAGTAGAAATCATAGTCGGGATAATCCATTCCGTAGCATTGGAACACGGCTTTCAGGCAGTTCTCGTCGAATGCCTTGTTGTGGGCAATGAGCGGAAGTCCCTCTATCATTGGCTCTATCTGTTTCCAGACTTTTGGAAAGATAGGTGCTCTGTAAGTATTTCTTTCTGTCAGTCCATGCACTTGACTGCACCAGAAGTCATAATATTCCGGTTCCGGTTTGATTAGGGAATAGAATGTATCTACGATTTTGCAGTCGCGCACTATGACGATACCCACCGAGCATACGCTGGTGGGCAGGCTGTTTGCTGTCTCGAAGTCTATAGCGGCAAAGTCTTTCATTTGATTCTTGCTAAGTAAGGTTCTTTATTCCGAATATATGTCAGGAGATACGTCTGCATTGTCCTTCCATATTATCATTGTGGACAACAGCATGAAATGTATCTTGCAATATGGATGCAAAGATAGTAAAAAGAAATGACTCCGCATCGTTTTCTTATGGAAAAAATCATGGCGATGTGAAAATATATGGATTCCGAAGGGTTTCCCAAATGCGACAGGCAACGCAGATAACCATCAAAAAGCCGCGGTCTCATGATAAGCCGCCATCCGCTTCATCCGCATTCCTGAAAGAGAAACCGCCTCACGAAGCGATGATGGACTTTCAGAATAGTACCCAATTACTTTTCAGACAAACAAAAGAAACTATGAGAAAAATCATTTCATCAGCATTGTGCATCCTCGGCATGTCGTTTTTCCTTTCCTGCGACGGAAACAAGGAAGGGCTGGAAAAGGGAAAATATTCAGTGGTAAGCGTAGATTTCGCAGAAGGCACCTCTCCGGAGGAAATGGCAAAGTATGTCAGCACCTTCAAGCCGTTTGAGGTGACGGACAACGCTTTCGTCCTTTCACAGGATTCGTCAGTCAGCTATAAGTATGATGACGGCTATCTGTATATAGGAAATGACGAGAAGAAATATGAATGCGAGCCGATGCCGTCAAGCGGCAATATGTCCTATGAGATTTTGCTGAATGAAGGAATATTGAAGAAAGTGGTAATCCAGAAGGTCAAGGAATAGTCACGTCCATCCAACTCTCCTGCAATGCAAATGTGAAAAATTGGCAAAATGAGCAGAAGAACGCAAAATATAAATAAAAACTCTCCGCTTTTCTTCTCGGTTTGCCTTTTTATTGTTACCTTTGTAGCACCTATATCACCCTCAAACTACTATTCCCTAAATATGAAAAAATTATCATTCCATTTCCTGTTAGCAGCAATGACAGTATTGTTCTCGGTATCATGCCGTGAACAGACCACAGCGATACATAAAGGTGAAAGACATATAGTCGGCATGGACATAAGAAAGGACTCATTCCTCCTGTCGGCGGATTCCGTCAGTTGGAATGGCAATTTCTTTGCCACAAGTGACTACATCGGATTTGCAGACAAATACTATTGCTCCATTCTCAAATTCGACAAGAAGACGGGACAATACCTCGGAAGAGTGTTGGGCAAGGGAAAGTCCAGCCTGGAAGTGCCCGAGTTTATGTATGCTTATCCATTGGCAAATGACGATTCCAGAATAATCCTTGTCGGTTCATCGCTGGATGTAAGCATATACAATGATGCAGAGAATGTGATGGAATACAGAGGCTTGTTGGATTTCGGCTGGGACAAAGGCAGCAAGGATGACTATGCCTCCCCGTATGTCTATAATGTGATGGAAATGAGTGATTTCGGAATAGACATATATGCCGGTGAAGGCAATACCATCATCCTGCCATTGTCTTTCGTGAACCGTAATCTCTCCGAAATAAACGGAGAGCGATACCGGAAAGGGGCCATTTGGGGCAAGTACAGTCTGAAAGAGAAAAAGTTCATGGGGCTGATGGGAAAATACCCGGATAGATATATGGAGCATCCGTCGCCAAACTTTGAATTCTTCAGGTCGTCGCCTTATGGAGACGGTTATCTGTCATGTCATGCCACGGACTCTCTGATATACGTCTATGACCATGACATGAATGCAGTGAAGTTTACCTTTGGCTATGAATTTGAGGATGCGGACAGAAGCTATACCGGCGACAAATATGAAAGTGGAGCGGAGTATATGCTGGATGACATGAAGCGGGTTTCGCTCAATGCGTCCTTACTGTGTACCGACAAGTTTATCATCCGTTCTTGTTTCCATAAAATACTGGACGATCGCGAAGCGTTCACATCCTTCCAACTGTATGACAGCACCACTATGGACTTGGTGGCAGAGCAGAAAGTCCAAGGCATAATCCAATTCTTAAAAGCAGATGGCGATAAGATATATGGAGTGAATGTAAAACCGAATACAAATGACGCATATTATTTATACACTTTTGAAATCAACAGTTAGTCCATTCATTATGA
>URJQ01000064.1 GCA_900548195.1 uncultured Prevotella sp. | reverse complement strand
TGAAGGTCTCCTCAAACTTAGATACATAAATGTACTAAAATTTGAGAAGAGCCAAACAATTTTGTGCGAAAGAAGTTCCACCCTTCCACCTTAGACATATTATATATCTAATAATCAAGATGTTAGACGAGGTGGAATTATGGTGGAATTATGGTGGAATTATGGGTGGAACTTCATGTAATTCCACCCTAATTCCACCACTAATTCCACCACACATAAAGCATTGACTATCAAGACTGTAGTAACACCGAGGTGGAAGGGTGGAATTACAAATGACAAAAAATATTTTTCTTGGAAAAGGGCGGAAAAAGTATTAACAACTGTTAAAAACCAACAAAAAGGGCTGACAATTCATTCGGACGATTCGTTTTTCTTTCATCTCTTATCTATTTTTGATGTGCTCAAACAACTGGAATAACACGTTTTTGGGGTACTGTCTTCCAGACAGCTACTTTCTTATTGTATATAATCCCGAGACTTCGTCCCGGGTTACTCTCGCTTTGCTCGGTATTGGCTTCCAGCCAAATCTTGTTGTTTAGTTGTTTCGTGTGTGATTTCTATAATTATGCATTATGCATTATGCATTATGCATTATGCATTACCTTACCTGTGTTTTAGGCCAATTCACGAGGTAAAGATGCTCCGTGGCGCGAGTGAAAGCCGTGTAGAGCCAGTGGATATAGTCTGGGGTAAGCATATCATCAGTCATATATCCCTGGTCGATATACACGTTGGCCCACTGTCCGCCCTGCGCTTTGTGGCAAGTGACAGCATAGGCATACTTCACCTGCAATGCGTTGAAGAACGGGTCATTACGCACCGCCTTGATGCGGTCTGCCTTGAGATGGATGTCCATATAGTCCTCTTCTATCGCACTGAATAGTGCCTGATACTGAGCCTGGGTGAGGGAAGGGGAGTCCGACTGCAATGTGTCCGTCAGCAGCATGGTCTCCAATTCCAGGTCGTCATAATCGGGAAAGCGGAGCAACACCTCAGCAAAGTGGAAGCCATACAGTTCATGCTGCTTGCGTATGCGCACCACTGTAGCCCTGTCGCCATTGGCTATGAACATTCCGCCCTTGCCAGTGCCAGACTCCTTATTGCCATTCTCCGATGCTTTATCGGCACGATAGAAGTAATTATTTCTCACTATCATGAGGTTATCGCCCTGACAAAGCAGTGAGTCGCGGTCGAGAACTTGGTTTCGTATGCCATTATTATATAAGGTGGCATTCTTGTTGCTTCGGGTGATAACGATGGTTTCGTCATATCCCACGTCTCTATAACTCATGGAGAGAGAGTCGATAATCTCATTTCCAGGCATGATATGTATGTCAGGAAACTTAGAGAATGTGATTTTCGGCAACTCTGTAGCCTCGTCATATTGTATCAGCCGACGTATCATAGTGGCATTATAAAGTATTCCCGACTCAGCGCTTTGGCGCAGCACTTCCTCCAGTCTGCATTCGAAGACCTGTGCTCCGTAGCCTTCTATCACGTCAGAGAGCAGGGCAGGGGACTCATCTTCGCCCACGGGTGGCAACTGTGCTGTGTCGCCGATAAGCATCAGTCGGCAGTTTTCGCCAGAGAATACATACTGCATGAGGTCATCGAGCAGCGAACCCGTTCCGAAACCTGTCTCTCCTGTTGGCATGGAAGAAATCATCGAAGCCTCGTCCACCACGAAGAGAGTGTCGGAATGATTATTGAAATTCAGATTGAAATCGCCCTGAAATGTCTTCTGTCTGTATATCTTACGGTGGATAGTGGAAGCTGGAAGCCCTGCATTGAGCGAGATGACCTTTGCCGCTCTGCCCGTAGGAGCCATCAGCACGACTCTTTGTCTCAGTGAGACAAGAGTCTGAACCATCGCTGCCACGATGGACGTCTTGCCAGTTCCGGCGCTGCCTTTCAGTATCATCACGGGCATATCATGGCGTGAAGCCAGGAAATGTCCGAAGCAGTCGAGCGCATTTTTTTGGTCTTCCGTGGGTGGAAAGCCAAACCGTTGCAGTATCAATTCGCAGAATTCTCTTATCTTCATTATTGTGAAATCGTAATAATAACACCTCTCTTATTCGCCTTGTTACAGCCTTATTATCACGGTATTCAGCAAAGTGCAGTCCAACTTTAGTTCTCTTTGACAGTTTTGCTCCCTTTACTGATGAAACGAGGATAAGGCAAGAGGTAAAATGGAAAAATATTGTTAGGGAATTGTATAATTCAGTTTTTTTCCTTAATTTTGCACGACAAAGGTATGAAAAAAGTTCCTCCTGACCAAAATATGAATGATAAAAATGATAAACAGACAATGCAGCAGCCTGTAAGCCGGAGAGGTGGCACGCCACGTCTCATCATCCGTGCAGGCAATGGCACGCTTAGTTTTCTTCTTCCCCATGGTGACGGCACAGTGGATTACGCTCCCTATACCGTTAGGAGCGGTGTGTCCATGGCGGCAAATCTCCGCTCTGCCTTCCGTGATGCGGAGTTATTGCAGAATCATGGTCAGAAGGCGCTTCTCTCTGTCTGTACTCCTGTAGCCCTCGTGCCGATAGACGAGTATATGGACGAAGAGAATTTCGATGCCGACCTGCTCTATAACCAGACGTTTATGGGGCATGATTCGGAAGAGAAAATTATCAATGTGCTGCCCGAACTCAATGCTGTCGCTATCTTCGGAATCAATAAAGACCTGAAGATGGTGGTGGAGGACCATTTCCCTGACGTGAGAATACAGAATGTGATACAGCCTGTCTGGAGTCATCTTTACCGCCGTGGCGGAGTGTCTGGTCAGCGAAGAAGGCTTTACGGCTATTTCCATGACCGCTGCATTGATATATTTTCCTTCCAGCAGAGGCGCTTCCGCTTTGCCAATCGCTTTGATGCCACGCATTTGCATGATGCTCTTTACTTCCTGCTCTTCGTGTGGAACCAGCTCGCTTTCGATAATGAAAACGATGAGATGCACATCCTTGGCAATATAGAGAATAAGGAGTGGATAGTCAATAAGCTGAAGGGCTATCTGCGTAGAGTGTATGTTTTAAGTCCTTCTGCCGAGCTTAACCGCTTGCCGGTCACTCAGATAGAAGGCATTGACTTTGATATGATGTTATGAGAGTAATCACAGGAATATATAAAGGTCGCCATTTTGAAGTGCCACGCACATTCAAGGCAAGACCGACAACCGACTTTGCCAAAGAGAATATCTTCAATGTGCTCAATGGCTATATGGACTTAGAAGACGCGTCAGCCCTCGATCTCTTTGCCGGAACGGGTAGTATCACGCTTGAAATGCTCAGCCGCGGATGCGCTGACGTGACAAGTGTGGAGATGGATCGTGACCATGCCTCTTTCATTAGGCAGTGCCTGCAAAAGCTCGGCGATGAAGACTGCTCGCTCATTCGTGGTGATGTGTTCCGCTTCCTGAAGAGTTGCAAGCGCAAGTATGACCTTATCTTTGCCGACCCACCTTATGCATTGCCTGACCTTCCGAAGATTCCAGACCTCGTATTGCGCAAGAATGCAGAGGAATGTCTGCTCAAGGAGGGTGGCATATTCGTCTTCGAGCATGGCAAGCACAATGATTTCTCCCAGCATCCATGCTTTATAGAGCATCGCTCATACGGCAGTGTAAACTTCTCTCTCTTCCGTGCTTGGAAAGAGGAGGAGCAATAGTCCGCCCCCGTGTTGCCCGCGTCACCAGCTGATATAAGAAGAATAAGAAACAAGAAGACCAACGGCGTCAGCCATTTTTCATTCTTCATTCACCATTTTTCATTAAAAGAATCTCCTCATATTGATAGATCGCCTGACCATAGAAAGAATCAAAGAGGCTGCCGACATCGTCGATGTAGTCTCAGAATTTGTTAGTTTGAAGCGTTCCGGTTCAAACTATAAAGGTCTGTGCCCTTTTCACAACGACAGCAATCCATCATTCTATGTCTCCCCATCGCGTGGCACTTGCCATTGCTTCACCTGTGGTGAGGGCGGTGATTCCGTAGGATTCATCATGAAGCATGAGCAGATGAACTATGTGGAGGCACTTAGATGGCTTGCCAATAGGTATGGCATTGAGATTCAGGAGACGGAACTGACCGACGAACAGCGCAAGGAAAAGACCGAGAGAGAGGCGATGTTTGTCGTAAATAATTGGGCAGCAGAGTATTATTCAGATATTCTCTATAATGATGTAGATGGACGTGCCGTAGGACTTCAGTATTTCCGTCAGCGTGGTTTCCGTGATGATATCATCAAGAAATTCCGTCTTGGCTTCTCGCCTGCCGACAAACATGCCATGCCGAAGAAGGCAAAAGAGAAGGGCTACAACCTCGAAATCATGGAGAAAGTCAGCCTATGCTATAAGGATAGCAAAGGCGAGATGGTGGATAGGTTTTCTGGACGAGCCATGTTCCCATGGATAGGCGTCAGCGGCAATGTCGTAGCCTTTGGCGGACGTGTGCTCGATTCGCGCACAAAGGGCGTAAGTCAGAAGTATGTCAACTCGTCAGAATCACCTATTTACAAGAAGGAACGCGAGCTTTACGGACTCTTTCAGGCAAAGAAAGCCATCGGTTCGGAGGACTGCGTCTATATGGTGGAGGGCTATACTGACGTCATCTCTATGCACCAGTGCGGGATAGAGAATGTAGTGGCAAACTCAGGAACTGCTCTTTCCAAGCATCAGATACATCTCCTCCATCGCTTCACGAGTAATATCGTGCTGCTCTACGACGGCGATGCCGCAGGTATTAAGGCTGCATTGCGAGGCACGGATATGCTTCTCTCAGAGGGAATGAATGTCAAAGTGTTGCTCCTTCCTGATGGTGACGACCCTGATAGTTTTGCACGAAAGCATAATGCAGATTATTTCAAGCAGTATGTAGAGGAACACAAAACTGACTTCATCGAATTCAAGACCCGTGTCCTGATGGAAGGGCAGACGGATCCATATAAGCGTTCGGAGGCTATCAACTCTATCGTAAAGAGCGTCAGCGTGATAAGCGACCCGATAGTTCGCGCCACATACATCAAGGACTGCTCCGTAAGGCTTGGCATCAATGAGCAGACGCTCATCGTGCAGATGAATGATTTCATCCGTGCCAACCGCGAAGAGAAGCGTAAAGAAGAGGAGCGTGAGCGACTGCGTCGTAGTAATCCTGATTATCAAGCACCTACTGCCCAACCTGTAAATACACCTACTGCCCAGCCTGCTGATGCGCAAACTTCCACGTCCGCATCGCCACAGCAGACTGTTTCTGCTTCATCCCAGCAACCAGCAGAGGGTGATCCTTATACAGACATACCGCAAGAAGGCTTCCTTCCGCCAGAGGCTTTTGAGCCACCGTCCTCAGGCAATTCTCCTGTTAGTATTTCGCAGACCACTGTCAGCACAGGAACTGCAACCACCCAGCAGATGTATTCCTCAGCAAAAAAGCTGCAGAAGAAGGAAGATGTGCAGACCATGCTTATCCAGTGCGTGGTGCGTCACGGTGAGGAAATCATCTTTGAGGATGCCGAACTGGACGACGGCACCACAGCCAATGTCACAGTGGCGCAGTATGTCGATTCCCAGTTGGCTCAAGATAATCTGCAATTCACCAATCCTGTCTATAATCAGATACTGGCAGAAGTAGTGGCTCATTCAGGAGAAGAGAATTTCGTGGCAGAGAAATACTTCAAGTTGCATCCCGACTATGAAGTGAGCAAGACAGCCATCGACCTTACAATAGACGATGTGCAGTTGTCTAAAAGTTATGAGATGAAATATGAGCAGGACACGCTCCGTGAGCACGTGGTTCATCTCGTAGGCGATTTCTTTTGGGAGACGACAGCCAGCCGAATCAGTTTTCTGCGCACGGAGATTGCCCACAATGCTTCCAATCCGGAGAAATACGGCAGTTGCCTGAAAGAATATCAGCAACTTATCGCCTTCCGTCAGAAGTTGGCAAAAGTGCTTGGCAGGTCGTGAAGAATGTGTAATTGCAAAGTGTCAGCAAATAGGTATTATTGCTTGCACTTTGCAATTTTCTTGTTGCGTGAGAGTGAAGAATTTGGAAATGGAAATATATCTGCCGGTAAATACTTGATTCTTGGATTATTTTCGTAATCTATTGATAATCAAAAAGATATGATTTTGTAGGGCGGAAACGGAGAAATCGTAAGACGAAAACAACGCTATTACGATGCGATAACATAGTTATTAGGAGGTGAAAGCATAGTTATTAGGAGGTAAAAGCATAGCTTTTACACTGCAATAGCTAAGTTGTTACCCAACAAAAGCAATGCGTTCTGACGATAAAAACGTACAAAAATGCCCCGAAATACTCCTTTTTAAGTTCCCCAACCACTTCTTTTCCTCAAAATATCGCAATTATCGCCATTCCAATTCTCTATTTTTTGCCAGAAACTCCTCGCTTGTCATGATAAAATAAAAAGTCAATATGTAAGAAAAAGAAAAGATTTCCTTGCATATTGACTTTTTTATTATTCTGCGATAATATTCCATTGGCGATGTTAAATTACTATTTTTTTTCTTTATTTTATGATAGGTTGAAACAAGGAAAATGTTTTCTGCTGTTAATATTTATCTTTCTTTATACTATCCAGCGCTATATTATATGGGGAATGATTCTCAGAGAATCGCCTTTATATGAGGCTAAAATAATCCTTTGTTGGGAATAAAGATTGGGAGATGTTAGTTAGAATCACCATTTTAAGGTATTGTATAGATTTGAAAGTCATTGTAATTTTGCACCCGCAAATTGAATTACAACAGAAACAAAGTTAAATAAATTGTTATTGTATGAAGAAAATCTTTACTCTCCTTTTCGCCACACTGATGGCAAGTAATATGATGGCGCAAATGCACGGTGCATTGAAATTTGCAGGAGCATCGTCAATCAATGTGATGACTCAGAATGTTAAGAATAGCAGCGATACCATAAAGTTTGAGATGGCAAATATGACTGCAGGAAATATCACTCTGCCAGCAATGCAGGGTATGGCTACCATTCCGTCCTTTACTATAGAGAATGTGGCTTTCACTATGGGAGCAAATCGTGTGATTACCTTTGACGAACAGGCTTTCACATCAAAGGTGACAGTGAATGGGGAAGAGAAGAATATAGTAGGAACATCCCTTTCAGGAACCTATAATATGGCAGACAACTCGTTTGCATTGGATGTAGTATTCAAATATGGCTCAATGCCTTTCGCTATGAGTTACAATATCAAGGCTTACTATGTAAAGTCTTTCACCAACGCTATCACCGTTACTGTGGGTGGACAGTTTAATTATTCCAATGCGGGTGTGACATACAATGTACGTAAGTATATGGATGGCGATGTCCAGAAAGTGGATGTAGAGATTCCTACTTACACGCTCGACAATACCGTAATGGGAAATCTGACACTTGGCACTTACACTGTGAAGGGATTGACATACAGCGAAGAGAAGGGTGGCTTCTATCGCGATTATAAGAATGATGACTTGAGTTTTCACTTCACTGCAGAGAATAAAGGCGTGAAGACCATGGATGGCGATTATTCTTTCAATGCAGCAAAGGATAACAATATCTTGGTGAAATATGACGGCAATAGCGTGACCGACATAGTGAATACCTTCCAGATGGGAGCGATGCCATTTGGTATTGTCTCTTCATTTAGCAGTTCGACAACGGGCATTTCTTCCATCAATAGCAATGTGAAGCCGCAGGATGGCAAGATATATAACCTCAACGGTCAGGTGGTAAGTGACAATTATAAGGGCGTTGTGATAATAAATGGTAAGAAATATCTAAAGAAGTAATTGAGTAGATAGATGATAAACTGGATAAAACCCCATAATATCAGAATAGCCGTTGCAGGTGTAAGCATGATGATGCTCACTGCCTGCAACGGTATTTTTGATGATATTTACGACCGCCCGGCAGACATTGTACCTGCAAAAGGGCAATTATTGATAGATGCTACCAGTTGGACAGATTGGTATTATGTGGATCTGGACAAGCTGCATCAGCTCACATTGGAAGGCGACGATGAGGCTTTGCTGAAGGCGCAGACCGAGTTTGAGGCTTATCCCATTCCGCTGACAGCCACAGGCGACAAGGATGAATCTGAGTCGGGTCACGTCGCTGCTACGCAAGGAAAGAAGGCTGGACAATATATGTACTGGTTTGATGTGTTTGGTGCAGGAGTCAAGAACAATACGTTTTCTTATTTCACGCCTACAGCCGAGCAGACATCACCCGAAGACTGGACCTTTGCTGTGCATCGTAATAATGTGAGAACGAATGGAGCTTCAGTGCTTGAGACTGCCTATACATCTATGGATGCTCTGCCAGAGAACAGCGATGCTTTCAGGAATATGAAGTTTACTGAGGACGAATGGACTGAGAATGAGGTATGGGACAGTCAAGAACAGATGTTATTGGGCTATGTTCCATCACAAGGAATCGAGCTTAATCGTGTGCTGTCATCATGGCTCACTATGGACATACCTCCGATGCCTCCAGCCTTCAGCATGAATAATCATGTGTTTATCATTCGCCTGAAGAATGGCAAATATGCAGCGTTGCAGTTGGAAAACTATCTTTCGCCAAATGGCGCAAAATGTTATCTCACAATCAATTATAAGTATCCTTACTAATGATGAAGAAACAAATGATAATCACCATGCTTATGGCAGGCACAGCTTGGCATACAGTAGGGGCGCAAGAGGCTTGTATCGACTCTATATACAGACAGTTTTCCCTCGATGAGGTGGTGCTGACTGGCACACGCACACCAAAGTTTCTGAAGGATACTCCGATACAGACACGAGTAATCAATGCGAAGGAAATAGCCAAACTCGATGCTACTAATGTGCAAGACCTTTTGCAGCAGGAGTTGCCAGGAGTGGAATTTACTTATGCTATGAATCAGCAGACGCACCTCAACTTCTCTGGTTTTGGCGGACAGGGCGTGCTCTTCCTCGTGAATGGAGAACGACTGGCTGGCGAGACGATGGATGACGTAGATTTCACCCGTCTCAATATGGACAATGTGGAGCGCATAGAAATAGTCAAGGGGGCTGCATCAGCTCTCTATGGAAGTAATGCCACAGGAGGTGTGGTGAACATTATAACAAAGCATAATAAGCAACCTTGGACGCTCAATGTGAACGCTCGATATGCCAAACATAACAATCAGCGATACGGCATCAGTTACAGTCTGAACAGCAAGCATTGGAATAATATGCTCACAGCCAACTATAATAGCATTGATAATTACGATGTGAAAAGTGCGGCAGACCCTGTGACGCGCATTATCTCCACCGTCTATGGCGATAAGACAATAAACGTAAAGGAGCAGTTGGCGTGGAGTCCAACCACTAAATTTCATCTTACTGGGCGTGCAGGGTATTTCTTCCGTGAGACAGTGAGGTCAGTGGACCAGCCAGAGCGCTACCGTGACTTCACAGGAGGACTACGCATGGACTGGAGTATATCGGAGAAAGATGAATTGCAGGTGAGTTATGCTTTTGATCAATACGATAAGTCAGACTATCAGCGCATTACCAGACTTGATGTGCGTGATTATAGTAATGTGCAAAACTCGCTGCGAATGCTCTATAATCATTCTTTTGATAATGGAGATGTGCTTACTATTGGCTCCGACTTGATGCACGACTATCTCTATAATACCAATCTTGATGGCGAGACACGTAAGCAGGATACATGGGACGTATTTGCCCAATATGATTGGCGATTGGCAGACAAATGGGAAATGGTGGGAGCATTGCGCTATGACTATTTCTCAGATGGCAAAGAGTCACATCTCACTCCGAAGTGGAACCTTTGCTACAAGCCATTGCGCAATTTGGCATTGCGTGCCGGCTATGGCATGGGTTTTCGTGCGCCAACGCTAAAAGAAAAGTATTACAATTTTGATATGTCGGGCATCTGGATAGTGGAGGGTAACCCTAATTTGAAATCGGAAGTAAGTCATAACTTCAATCTTTCGGCAGAATATACTAAGGGACATTACAATTTTTCAGCATCCGTATATTACAATAAGGTGAAGAATAAACTTGCGACTTCTGCGCCTTATTTCAAGTCGTCTGCCGACAAATTGCCTTATCTCCCTTATTCCAATTTGAGCGACTATAGCGTATGTGGAGGTGAAATCGGTGCGCAAGCAAAATGGAACAACGGCTTTGGCGCACGCCTGACCTATGCTTATACCAAGGAGCAGTTGGCGAAAGATAAAGATGGAAACACCATCAATAATCAGTATATCCCAGCGCGTGAGCATGCCTTGAATGTCCGTATAGATTATGACCGTCAGATTACTAAGCAGTATGGTCTGAATGTCGGATTGCAGGGACGTGTGCTTTCGGGAGTGGAGAACGTGGAATACAAGGACTACTATGATGTAAGCAAGGGAACCATCAGCGTGAAGTATCCTGCTTATTCCATCTGGAAGCTCTCGCTAATCCAGCGTATCGGCAAGGCAATAAAGGTAAATGCAGCCTTGGATAATCTCTTCGGATATAAGCCAAAGTATTATTATCTCAACAGTCCAATCACTGATGGAGTAACCTTCCAGATAGGATTGTCGGTGGATATAGATAAAATGTTTTAGAGTAAGGTAGTGAAAGTCAATGAAAAAGGCGACTTGGAGAAAACATCATAAATGGTTTGGATTAGGCATAAGTTTCTTTATGCTTATGTTTTGCATATCAGGCATTTTGCTCAATCATCGTTCTCTTATCAAGGATGTGAACGTAAGCAGAGAGTATCTGCCAAGTCGCTATGAGTTTAATAATTGGAATGGAGGATTACTCAGGGGAACACTTGATATTGACAGTAATCTAAAGGGGGATATGCAGGCGAAAAATGACTCCTGCCGTAGTTTGCTGTTATATGGCAATGGAGGCTTATGGCTTACAGATACCAAGGCGTCCTCTTTCACTGATTTCAATAAAGGTCTGCCTAAAGGGGCTGATTATCGACAGATAAAAAATGTAATAAAGATAGAGAGAAACAATGCAGAAGAAATCCTGTTTGCCGTTTCTCCTTTCCAGCTATATCGCTATGGCTTACATGGAGCATGGCATGAAGTGAAGATGCCATTGGAGAAAGACGAAAGACTGACGGATGTGGCTTGTCATGGAGATACGCTTGTGGTGCTCGGTAGGTCATTTGTCTATGCTTCGCTCCCTCCATATACCACTTTTCAGCGCATTCCGCTTCCCACGCCAAAGGGTTATGATGGAAGAGTGACAATCTTTCGTACTGTTTGGATGCTACATAGTGGTGATCTATTTGGCTTAGCAGGAAAGCTCATAGTGGATGGCATAGCCGTGATTTTAGTGTTGTTATGCGTCACAGGATTTGTATTTTGGCTGAGACCAAAACGAAAATGTTTGCTGAAAACATCCTTCCAACTGCATAAAAGGGTAGGGCGCTATACCATTATATTAACACTTTTGATAGTATTCACGGGGTGGTGTCTTCGTCCGCCTGTGATGATAGCGCTGGCATTAAGCAAGATTCCGCCACTTCCTGGCACAACTCTCGATAGTTTAAACCCTTGGCATGACAAACTACGCATGATTCGCTATGATGAAACGTGCCACGACTGGCTACTATCTACATCCGAAGGCTTTTATTCTGTGAATCTAAAGCATGGAAATGTGAAGAAGATAGAAGCAGAACCACCTGTGAGCGTGATGGGACTTAATGTGTTGCAAAAAGACAAGACGGGCAAGTGGTATTGTGGATCGTTCAGTGGACTGTATGTTTGGGACAGGCAAAATGGCACTTTCACAGACTATTTCACTGGCAAACCAGCACCTGAGCAGTCTGGCGCTCCATTTGGAAAGAAAGCAATAGCCGGTATGAGTCAGGATTTCTCCGTCCCTGTCGTTGCGGAATATTATGACGGTACCACCTTTGCTCCTCAGCCTGCCACTATGAATCATCTCCCTATGTCACTGTGGAATGTGGCTTTGGAGGTGCATAGCGGAAGAATATTCATCGGTAGTATCGCCACCTATGTATTCATTTTCTTTATGGGCTTGATAGCTATCTGGTGTCTTTGGTCTGGTTGGCTTGTTGTTTAGTTGTCTTGTTGTTTAGTTGTCTTGTTGTTTAGTTGTCTTGTTGTTTTGTTATTTAGTTGTTTGCTTGTCTTGTTGTCTTATAGTAAACACTTTGGGTTATACCTCTGAAAAGGAGGTAAAGAATAAACGCAAGCCAAAGAGAGTGGTTGCCCAGAATGGAAGCAAACGATAAATAAGTGACGAAGAATACGCCAGAAGCCACGCAAGTGCCGAGAAGCATACCACGTGTGAGTGTCATGCCGATGAATACACCGTCCCATACGAATGCCACAATGCCGGCAAAAGGTATCAGCATTGCCCAAGGAAGGTAGTCGGATGAGGCTGTTATAACGGTGGTGTTATCGGTGAGAAGGGTAAGGAAACTGCTGCCTCCAAAGACATATACGAGGGTGTAAATGACTGTAAGACCGAGGCTCCAAAGGAAAATACGTCGGATAGCTCTATTGAGAGAGGTGTTGTCGCGAGCACCATAATAACGTCCGCATAGGGCTTCAGCAGCGTAGGCGAAACCATCCATCACAAAGGAGTAAAGCGTGAAGAGCTGCATGAGCAGGGTGTTTACTGCAAGAATGGTCTCACCAAACTTTGCTCCGGCGGCGATAAAGTAAAGGTTTACAGCCACAAGGAATATGGTTCGGATGAAGATGTCACGGTTTACAGTGAAGAAATGCTTCAGTGCTACATGGTCGAATAGGTCCTCACGGCTGACGGGGACAGTCGTTTTCCAAGCCATTAAGAGCATAGAGACAAGACCGATGATAAATCCTGCCCATTGCGCAATGAGAGTTCCGAGAGCCACACCGTCAATCTTCATGTCGTAACAATAGACGAAAGTGAGGGAGAGCAGTATGTTTATGATATTCTGTGAGATAGAGATAGCCATAGGAATCTTCGTATTCTGCATTCCCACAAACCAGCCGTTGAGGGCGAAGAGTCCGAGAGTGGCTGGCGCACCCCAGATGCAGATGTCGCAATATAGTCGTGTAAGCGACATTACTCCTTGCTCTGGGGCGATAAACCAAAGTGCGAACGATAGTAGAGGCATCTGGAATAAGATAATCAAAGTGCCGATAATAGAGGATATTATCAGCGAGCGGAAGCCAGTGGTAAGTGCTTCCTGCATATCTTCTCTGCCGTAAGCTTGTGCCGTCAGACCACCTGTGCCCATGCGGAGAAATCCGAATAGCCAGTAGGTCACATTGAATATCATCGATCCGACAGCGATTGCACCAATGTAACGTGCTTCTCCCATGTGTCCCGTAATGGCGGTATCCACAAGGCCGAGCAGTGGCACAGTGATGTTGGAGATGATAGAGGGTATAGCGAGATTTAGTATTTTTTTATTCATAGGGGTGCAAAGTTAAGTATTTTATTGCAAAAAATACTACTTAATATTCATAAATATTAGAAAACTAACGAATTATTTTGTCAAGTCGTAATTTATTGCTAAATTTGCACGTTAATTGTGAAAGTATATTTTATACGGAAACTTAAAGAAAATATATACAACATAAAATAATAAGCACTAATGATGACAGCAAACGAAATCCGTGACTCGTTCAAAAAGTTTTTTGAACAAAAAGGACACGCTATCGTGCCAAGCGCTCCGATGGTAATCAAGGATGACCCTACTCTTATGTTTACTAATGCTGGTATGAACCAGTGGAAAGATGTAATTCTCGGCACACGCGACCCAGAACCACGTCGCCGAGCCGACTCACAGAAATGCCTTCGCGTAAGCGGTAAGCATAATGACTTGGAGGAAGTGGGACATGATACTTACCACCACACCATGTTTGAGATGCTTGGCAACTGGTCTTTCGGTGACTATTTCAAGGAAGGCGCCATCGATATGGCTTGGGAATATCTCGTGAGTGTACTCAAACTTGACCCTAAAGACCTCTATGTCACTATCTTTGAAGGCGACAAAAAGGAAGGTCTTGACCGTGATGAGGAAGCCTACAGATTTTGGTTGAAGCACGTTCCTGCTGACCATATCATCAATGGTAACAAGCATGATAACTTCTGGGAAATGGGCGATACAGGTCCTTGTGGCCCTTGCTCTGAAATCCATCTCGACTCACGTACTGAGGATGAAAAGGCTAAGATGCCTGGACGTGAGCTTGTAAACAAGGATGATCCGCAGGTAATCGAAATCTGGAACATCGTATTCATGCAGTATGAGCGTAAGGCTGATGGACATCTGGAGCCACTCGGCATGAACGTAATCGACACAGGTATGGGCTTTGAGCGCCTTGTACGCGCTATTCAGGGCAAGCATTCCAACTATGATACCGACATCTTCCAGCCTATCATCAAGGAGATTTGTCGCCTTTCCGGTAAGGAATATGGTAAGGAAAAGGACGTAGATGTGGCTATGCGTGTTATCGCAGACCATCTCCGTGCTGTGGCATTCTCTATCGCTGACGGACAGTTGCCTGGCAATGCAAAGGCTGGTTATGTCATTCGTCGTATTCTCCGCCGTGCCGTTCGCTATGCTTATACTTTCCTCGGACAGAAAGAGGCATTCGTATATAAGCTTCTTCCTGTGCTTATTCAGGAAATGGGACCTTCTTATCCAGAACTTCCTGGTCAGCGCGAACTTATCGCCAAGGTGATAAAAGAGGAGGAAGATTCTTTCCTTCGCACTCTCGATAAGGGTATCTCACTGCTCTCTGAGGCTGTCGAGGAACTCAAGGCTGAGGGCAAGAACGTCCTCGATGGAAGCGAGGCATTCCGTCTCTTTGATACATACGGTTTCCCTCTCGACCTTACAGAACTCATCTGCCGTGAGCAGGGCGTTTCTGTAGATGAGAAGAAATTTAATGAAGAAATGGAAGCTCAGAAGGCTCGCGCTCGTAATGCCGCACAGACAGAAAGCTCTGACTGGGTGGAACTCAAGCCGGGTGAGCAGCAGTTTGTAGGTTATGATTTCACTGAATATGAGTGTGAAATCCTTCGTTACCGCAAGACTACTGTCAAGAAATCATCTTACTATGAGATAGTGCTCTCTGCTACTCCTTTCTATGGCGAAATGGGTGGACAGGTAGGCGACAAGGGTGTCCTCGTTTCTGAAAATGAAACCGTAGAGGTCATCGACACACGCCGTGAGAACGGACAGAGCATACATATCGTAAAGGAACTTCCTAAGGAACCTACAGCGCACTTTATGGCTTGCGTAGATATCGACAAGCGTAACGGAAGTGCTGCAAACCATACTGCTACCCACCTCCTCGACTATGCTCTCAAGCAGGTGCTCGGTGATCATGTAGAGCAGAAGGGTTCTTATGTGAGCGATGATACTTTGCGTTTCGACTTCTCTCACTTTGAGAAGGTCAGCGATGAGCAGTTGCGTGAGGTTTCACGTATCGTCAATTCCATGATTCGCGAGGATATTCCTCTCGATGAATATCGTGACACTCCTCTTGAGGAAGCTAAGAAACTCGGTGCTGTTGCCCTCTTCGGTGAGAAGTATGGCGATAAGGTTCGTGTCGTAAAATTCGGTCCTTCATGCGAGTTCTGTGGCGGTATTCACGCTAAGAGCACTGGACGCATCGGCATGTTCAAGATTCTCAGCGAGAGCAGTGTTGCCGCAGGCATACGTCGTATCGAGGCTGTCACCGGCAAGACTTGTGAGGAAATGCTCTATACTATGGAGGATGTTTCTAACAGCATCCGCTCTATGTTTAATAATGCTAAGGATCTTCAGGCTGCAATAGCTAAGTTTATCGATGAGCATGACGCTTTGAAGAAAGAGGTGGAAGACCTTAAAGCTCAGGGCGTTCAGCGCATTAAGGAGAAGCTCGTAGGTCAGGTACAGGAGATAAATGGCGTCAAGGTCATCAAGTCTATCGTACCTCTTGACCCTCAGGGATGTAAGGACCTCGCTTTCCAGCTTCGCGAGATGATGCCAGAGTCTTTGGTTTGTGCCCTTGCTACAAAGGTGGGTGGAAAGCCAAACCTCACTATCATGCTCTCTGATGACATGGTGAAGGATAATGGTCTCAATGCTGGTAAGATTATCCGTGAGGCTGCTAAGCTCATGCAGGGTGGCGGTGGCGGTCAGCCTTTCTTCGCTACTGCTGGCGGTAAGAATCCTGACGGCATTTCTGCTGCATTGGATAAGGCTATCGAACTCTGTGCTCTCTAAGAGATATTAACCCCTCGTTTCGTGGAGAATATTATATGTTTCTTTCACGAAATGAGGGATATTGTCACTCTATCTAATTTCTATAAGTAGATAATCGGAATATTTTTTATACTTACTATTCATTATCAAAAAAATGATTATCTACACTTATAGAGATACGTTACATAAATCCTTTTTGCCTATGTCATTGAATACAGAAAAAAAACTAAAACTCTACTATTCCATTAAGGAGGTAGCTGAGATGTTGGGAGTAAGCGAACCAACGTTGCGTTATTGGGAAACAGAATTCCCTCATATCCGTCCTAAGACTACGGCAAACAAGGTGCGCCAATATACGGACAAGAACATTGAGGACTTGAAGGTCATCTACAACCTTATTAAGGTGCGTGGATTCAAGATTGCCGCTGCACGTAAGATGCTGAGTGCTAACCGTACTGGAGTGGATTCTAAAGCGAAGGTGATGGAGAAACTTACAAGTATCAAGGATGAACTCCTTGCTCTCAAGCGTCAACTCGATACTATCGTGTAAAGGCGCGTAATTACATCGGATGTAATGGTGTGTCGTATGACATTATAATTCATTTCCTGTAATCACATTGTGCGTAATTATATCGTATGTGATTAGGCTAAACCGTTCGTGCTTTAGACTATATATAAAAAGGACTTCCCTCGCATCAGTCCGGGAAA
>URJQ01000063.1 GCA_900548195.1 uncultured Prevotella sp. | reverse complement strand
GGTCATCTTTGACGCTGTACTCTGATAGCTTTCGTATAATGCTTTCGCTTCTTTTCCTTTCGCTTCTACTTCGCTTTGCCACTGTTTTGACAACGTTTCCAATTTCTGGTTAGCTTGCTCATAGGCAGGAATCTGCTTCAAAATATATTCCATGTCTATTAACGCAAATTTCTGAGCTTGTGCTGTGATAAGGCATGCCATTATCAATACAGCCGAAAAAATCAATCGTTTCATCATAACATGCAAATTTTGATAACCTAATTAAAATTCTTGTCCGATAATAAAGTGGAATTGGCTTCCGCTATACTGTTTCGAACCGTTTATCTTATCGAATCCGTATGCCCAGTCGATACCCATAAGTCCTACCATTGGGAGGAAGATGCGGACACCAGCACCGGCACTACGACGCATATCAAATGGATTAAACTTCTTCACGTCGTTCCAAGCATTACCTGCCTCGACGAATGTGAGTCCGTAGATGGTGGTGTTACCGAGCATGAATGGATAGCGAAGCTCAAGAGTAAAGCGGTCGTAAGCATAGCCTTCCTGATAGTAAGGCGTGAGCGAACCGTTGTCGTAACCTCGGAGTCCGATGGTTTCTTCAGCATATCCTGTGGAGTAGCCTGACATACCGTCACCACCCATGTAGTAAGTCTCGAATGGAGATTTCTTGTATTTGTTGTAAGAACCGAGGATACCAAACTCCACTCTTGTCATCAAGACGAAGCACTTAGCGCCATTAGTGAGCGCGGTATATGTCTTACTCTTGAATTTCCACTTGTGGTATTCCACCCAGCGATACTTATCCTGCTGCTCCTTAGCATAGTTTTTGGAGAGAGCATCGGTAGCAAGATTCTTGTAGTCCTTGCCGTCGAAGACAGACCAAGGTGGAGTAAGAGAAACAGAAAGCTCAAACTCAGAACCACGACGAGGGAACAACTGGTTGTCGGTAGATGTACGAGAGAGGGAAACACCGAAGTTGAGGTTGTTACAGTTACCCGTGGTGATGAGGAAGTATCTCCAGTTCTTCAGCATATATCTGGTGAAGGAGACATTCATGGAGAGCACGAAGTAGTCGTCAGGCCAACGGAGGCGCTTACCGATACCTATGCTTGCACCGAAGAGCTTGATGTATTTGTCTGGGTCATAGTAGTTCTGGTAGTTGTTGTAACCGTAGTTATAACTGCCGTAACCACCCATGTAGTTGTAATAATTGGTCATCCAACTCTGGTTATAGTAGTTGGAATTGACGTCTGTCTGCTTTGAGAAGAACATATTATAGCTGAACTGCAGCGGACGTTTTCCGCCCAACCAGCCTGTGGAATATCCAGCATTATATGACTGATAGTAAGAACCATTGGTCTGTGCACCGATGGAAAGAGTCTCACCATCACCGATAGGCATGATGCCACGATGCTCCTTATTCTTATTGAAGAGGTTTGCCATAGAGAAGTTATTGAGCTTCAATCCAATCTTACCTATGACACCAGTCTGTCCCCAACCGAGAGAGAATTCAATCTGGTCATTGGATTTCTGCTCCAGATTCCAGTTGATATCCACAGTTCCGTCCTCAGCGTTAGGCTTGACATCAGGGTTTACCTTTTCAGGATCGAAGTGTCCCATAGATGCGAGTTCACGAGCTGAACGCATAAGAGCCTCCTTAGAGAATAGGTCGCCAGGCTTGGTACGGAGCTCACGACGCACTACATTCTCGTAGATACGGTTGTTACCAGTGATGCGGACGTGGGAAATATGAGCCTGCGGACCCTCGAAGATACGCATTTCGAGGTCGATGCTGTCACCTATAATATTGACTTCAGTAGGCTGAAGCTGATAGAAGAGGTAACCATTATTCCAGTATTCATTACCCACAGCGTCATCATCTTCAGTCAGGCGCTTGTTGAGGAACTTCTGATTATACACATCTCCCTTTCTCATACCGAGGATATGAGCGAGGTAATCAGCGGAATAGATGGTATTACCCACCCATGTGATGTTGCGGAGATAGTATTTCTGTCCTTCCTCCACCTTCATATATACATCGACATGCTTCTCGTCGAAGGTGGAGACGCTATCTTCGAGTATCACGGCATCGCGGTAACCGAGCTCGTTATACTTCTTGATAAGGTTTTCCTTAGCCTCCTTATATCGCTCGGGAGTGAATTTCTTTGACTTGAAGAAGCTGTAGAATTTTCCAGCTTCATTGATTTTTCCGAGTGCGCCTTTCTTGAAGACTCCACCCTTAATCTTAGACAGAGAGAGCTTATCATTACCTTCGATGGTGATGGAATGCACCTTCGTCTTCTGCTTTTTATCGACGTCAATATCGAGGATGACATGGTTTTTCTGTGCCACATCATCGCGCTGGCGAATTATCACGTCAGCATTCTTGAAGCCTTTGTCGTCGAAATATCTCTTAGCAAGGATTTTCGCACGGTCAATCATGTTAGGAGTGATCTGCGAACCCTTGAGCAATCCCAATTTCTGCTCCATGTCTTCACGCTCGGATTTCTTGAGTCCGTGATAGTTGATAGTGGAAACTCGTGGTCGAGTCTTGAGATAGACGTGCAGATATATGTCGTCAGCGACGATGGAGTCAGCCGCTATTTTCACGTCAGAGAAGAGTCCATGACGCCAATAACGCTTGACAGCATCAGTGATTTCATTTCCCGGAACGGATATTTCCTGTCCGATGGAAAGCCCAGAAATATTGGTGAGCATATACTCTTCATAGCCTTCTACGCCAGAGACGCGAATGGCTTTGATAGTACACATGCGTGGCTGGCCTGTGTAGTTGATGTCAGGGTTTATGATCTTGTCTTGGGCATTTGCATGAAAGACCATCAATGATGACTGGAGAATCACCATGATGGCAAGCATCCAAAGTCGTTTAGTCAAAATATACATTATCTGATTCTACTTTATTAGGAGTTTATTGGGGAAGTGTTTATGTAGTAAAGGCGTGGTGAAGACTACTGTTTCTCTTCGTTTTCCACCTGTGCCTCCGTCTTTCCGAAACGTCTCTGACGTGACTGATAGTCCTCTATCGCCTTGTGGAGGTCATCCTCCATGAAGTCAGGCCAATAGGTGTCACAGAAATAGAGCTCGGAGTAAGCTATCTGCCATAGGAGATAATTGCTGATGCGCTGCTCGCCTCCGGTGCGGATAAGGAGCTCTGGGTCAGGCATAAAACTGGTGGACAGATGCTCAGTGACAGTCTCTTCAGATATGTCTTGCAAAGCAATAGCCCCGCTCTTTACCTCATTAGCGATATCTCTTACCGCCTTTGTTATCTCCCATCTGGAAGAATAACTGAGTGCGACGACCATAGTCATCTTCTCATTATGGGCAGTATGCTGCTCAGTCTCTTCGAGTTTCTTTGCCACAGCCTCTGGAAGTCTCGACCTATCGCCAATGACGCGGAAGCGCACATTATACTTCATGAAGATTTCATCCTCAAGACTTGTGAGCACAAGTCCCATGAGGGCAGCCACTTCATCTGCAGGCCTATTCCAGTTTTCGGTGGAAAAGGTATATAGAGTGAGGTATTTCACGCCGAGACGAGTGCACTCCGCAGTGATGCGACGCACGGTCTCCACTCCAGCCTGATGGCCGAAGGCGCGTGGTTTGCCTTTCTCTGTCGCCCAGCGTCCGTTGCCATCCATTGTAATGGCGATGTGCTGGGGTATTCTATTCTTGTCTATCATTATCTTTATACTATTTTTCTTGCTTCAAATGTACTGCTTTTCAGGAATGAAACATCAAGAGATAAGAGCGGAGGATTATATCATCCATCGTCTTTTCTTATAGAAATCTCATGCAAGGCCTTGAGGGTCAATCCTTATTACAGGTGGAGCATTTCTCCCAAAAACTGTAAGTGAGGGAAATCTGCACATTGCTATAGCAGTCCGTATTCTTGAACATACCGTTGCTCTTGATGCGGTAAGGGTCTTTTACTCCGTCGAGCTTGTCGGACAATGTGAAATGGAATGCCCACTCGGCTGCGAGGTTGAGCCTTTCCGTCAACTTATATTTCACTCCGAAAGCCAAAGGCAGATTGGCAGTAAAGACGCCCTTTGAGCCACTCATCTCTGGTGCACCTACCAGTCCTCCGGAAGGAATACTGCCTGCATCCGCGAGATCGACGGTGCCATCTTTGCAGTTGACGTATGTGAAACCGATGCCCAGACTGATGAAAGGCGTAAATCTCTGTGCCCCACGGTAATCATGTCCTGTGCCGTAAGGGAAGAAATTATATTCGTATGTCGCAGCGAAGTCAATGAGATTATTATTAAACTCATAGTCCTTTCGAGCCGATTCCGTAGAGAGTCCGGTGTTGAAGTCCGGATAATATGTCTGCAAATCCTTGGAAGCACCTTTCAGTTTGCCGTAACCGATGCCGAAGCGCAAAGCGCAATAAGGATTGATCACTCGCCTCAGGATAAGCATCAGCGATGGTGAAGTATTGCTTCCGGACATCACGCTGCCGTTGAAATCGCCCTCATAGGTCATCATTCCCACGCCTCCGCCTATCTCCATGCGGTATTCCGAATCTTCCTGCGCCATCACTGTGGTGCAGGAGAAAATCAGGAGGATGGATATGATGATGCTGTGAATGCCTGACTTCATCGCGCGTACATTATTATATATATATAGTGTCGTCAGTTGGGTGGCAGTCGCCCTTATCATTCAGGATGAAAAAGCGAAGCCTTTGCGACGTGGTATCTGCGTTGTCCTTAAACTGTTCCTTGCAAGAAAGCAATGACAATGTGACCGTTTGGGATGTAAAGTGCCGGTCGGTTACTTATTAGCCCAAGCCAACTTATTGATTTTTCCTCTCCAAACCTGACCTGAACCTGTGGCGATAATCCAGATATAGCCCTTTCCGTCAGCCACGATAGAGGCGTTGTCAGCCTTGAAGATGTCAGGGAAAGCGAAGCGTGCATCATCTGTATGCCATGTTATTCCGCAGTCGTTGGAGATATACACATTGCTGAAAGCCTTGACAGAAGAGCCGTTTCTGCCCTTTCCGCCGATGGCGAAGAGCTGTCCGTTGTAGGATGTCATGGTGAGACCTTCCATATTAGGGAGCTTATATCCATTGCCAGCAGCAAATTCCTGATATGACCAAGGCATATCATAAGCCTTATCCTGCTCTACAATCTTGCTCCATACCACGGCAGCGGTGTCGCTCTCAGCACGTGCGCCCACCATTACGATGCGTGCAATATCCTTGTTTGTGAGGGTCTGAGTAGCGTAAGAATTGACATCCACTGCAGGAAGAAGACTCTTATCTTCATCTATCTTGTCAATATTCCATGCCTTACCGCCATCGAGCGATACGAGCATCTCACCGCTATCAGAGAGTGCAAAGACTTCATCATTGCAGAAACCTACGAGAGTCTTGATGCCCTGCGCCTCGCTGCTGCTCCATTCTGCGCCATCAGCAGTGGTGTAGATGGTGCCTTTATCAGCAACCATAAGACAGTTATCACTTGCTATGATGCTTGCTTCGTCAGAGAGAGAAGCGCTGAACGAAGTGACGTCAGCCCAGTTTTTGCCGTCTGTAATAGGAGTGGAAAGGAGTTCGGCACCGCTCTCTGTCTTACCGAGAAGGTAGAGGTGATTATCGAAAGCCACTGTCTTCACAGCCTTATAAGCGGCAATTTTCTCCACCATAGCGAGCTTCTTCCATTCGAAGGAGTCAGCATATTCCTTGTGAGCCACGAGGTCCACGGTGTATTTTGCTGTATTGAGACCGGACTGTGAATATACAGTCAACTCACGTGTGACAGAGAAATCGAGCGAGTCGGTGCTGGAAAAGAACTGGAGGGAGTCGCTTCCAATCTTCTTGAGGAGCACAGAGCCACCATTTTTTGCATAAGCAGAGACGAGCATGTGCTTCATATCAGTAGCCACTGGCAGGGAATCGACGTTGTAGATGCGACGGTTGGTCTGGTCGATGAAGACAGGATAATTGGTTCCCACCGCATTTCTTGACACGATACTATCCTTGCCGTCCTTTGTTTTCAGTGTAACATTATATACGAAATTGCCGAGCGAGAAGCTGGTGATGGCAGTATCATCGTAGAATGTTACCTCGGTATTGTCATCATTGAGGCATGACGACATAGAGCATACTGTGATCACAAGGAGTGCAAAAGCGATTATTTTAGATCTCATTTTATTTGGTTTCGTTTTTTATTTTCTACGTTATTACTTGTCATTCTGCGTGCATTTTCTTATAGTGTTCTACATATAAAACACGCGCGCGAAAATTTACGACTGCAAAATTACTCATAATATCGGAAAATCTTCCAAAAAATACGTTATTATTATGAAAATATACCTTAAAAGAAGAAAATTTTTCTTCCTTTAACCGAAAAACAGGCATTATCATAGATAGTTGCCTTTATTTTGCACCCTTTGAACGACAGCCGAGAGATGGCTTAGTGACAGGAAAAGGAGACTGCCGTCAGCCATTGCCGATGCAGTCTCCTTTTCGTTCATGTTTCGTCAACCTTTCAGTTCCAGGACGAAGCGGGTGCCTTGTCTATACTCATCATCGAGGCGCAGATGACCATCGAGCTTGTAAGCCATAAGGCTGCAAGTAGGGTATGTAAGTCCATCGCCCTCTGTGAGATCTACGGTCTCCGTGAAAGCCTGGAAGAGCGATTCGCGCTTTTCCTCCGGCAGTCTCATGCCCACAACGGTGATGTTGAGGTGACCGGTATGAGGGTTACGCTTCTTGAATTCGATGGTGATACGCTCCACTCCATCATGCTTCACCGCTTCGCCCACTATGCCGAGCACTATTTCCCGCAATGCTTCCGCATTGGTAGAGAAGGTGAAAGACTGTGAGTTGTATGTCACGGCAGTGCCTTGTCTGACTATTTTCTTTACCTCGTCAGCCGCTGTCTGGCAGAATTGCGCCATATTTTCTTCAGCCGTCTGATAGTGCTCATCTCGTGTCTGCTCCAGTGCCATATAGCGTTCGATATGATCCATGTAGCTCTGCAGTGCCTTTATCTGGCGCTTTGTGTCGCCATTCTCCATAGCATTGAGGGCTGGACGTATCTGTGCGCTGATGTTATTGAGGAAACGATTCTTCTGTGCATTGTTGGAATTGGCGAGCGAAAGGCTTTCCTTCAGGCGTTTTATCTCCCTGATGTTCTTGAACATAAGGAGTAGGAAGAAAGCCAATGCGGCTCCAAGACCTGCCGCGATGATAATCAGAACAACGATAAAGACCCACTGCGCCGTGATTTTCGTTGCCTTGCTGTCTATCTCTTCCTGCGCCGCGGCAAACTGTGCTTTGGCATCTTTGAGTTCGTTAGCCGATCTTATGCCAGCGATGGAGTCGGTCCATTTGCTGTACATCCTGCCTATCACGTCAGCCATGAAAGCATTTTTTTCTTGCTTTGCCTTGGCAATCATGTCCTTATAGCATTGCTCCTTGCCGTCGTCGTCCTTGCCTTTGGCGTGGATGGCGAAGATTTCCTTGCAGCATTCCGTGGCGAGACTGATATTGCCAGTGGTCTTGGCGAGCCCAGCTTTTCTGGTCAGCATATCCTCTATGAGGTCATTCTTCTTGCTGGCACGTGCATAATTCTCCATCAGAGCGAGCTGCGCGCGGCATTCCGGCATTTTCTTGATGTGGTAATAGAGGCGGAATCGCTCTTTTGCCACGAGGTAATGCAGGTCGGGATTGCCATTTCCTATCATAGCATCGAGGGCTCTACAAGTGGCGAAAGCCTCGCGCCATTCATGGTTTTCGGACTGTCGCACACTGGTCTGCACTCCGTTTACCACGGACTGCCGCAGTGTCTGCGCCGACAAGGCTATCGTGCTGCATAATAGCCAGAAAGCAATCATTATCTTCTTCATATCCCACTGTTTTAGGTTTTTCGAATGCAAAGATAACAAATGATATTCAGAAAATGAAAGATATAGCGCTATTTTTTCATAAAAAATACGCATTTTCCACCTTGTTCACAAGGCTTAGAACGTAATATTTCCTCCCCCTTTGAGGGAACAAAAAAAGGGGGCTTTGTAAAAGCATAGTTATTACGAGGTAAAAGCATAGTTATTAGGAGGTAAAAGCATAGTTATTGGGAGGTAAAAGCATAGCTATTGTTTTGCCTTGTTTTTACTCCATAAAGCCAATAGACTAAAAAGCGTCCTAACAACTTGAAGACCAAACTGCTACGCAACGGGATTTGTCTGAAAGGAAATACCGAAAGAACAAGAACACTCTCAATACGAGGTACTGTCTTCCAGACAGCTGTATATATGTCTTCTTATATCCCGAGACTTCGTCCCGGGTTACTCTCGCTTCGCTCGGTATTGGCTTCCAGCCAAAGCTACCGACTACCGACAACCAACAACCTATCATTATTTATTTATTGATATTTTATTCTAACCTACCGACAACCAACAACCATCAACCGACAACCTATCATTATAGCCCCTTCATCCTCTCCTGCAGAGCGTCAAGGAGATGGTCGGAGGAGGTGAGGGAGAGCTTGCGGCGGATGTTTGTGCGCTGAGTATTGATGTTGGCTTCCGACTTTTCGAGCAGCGTGCAGATGCCGCTGAGCTTATATCCTTTGAGGATGAGCTGGACGATGTCACGCTCTGAAGGCGTCAGTTCGGGGAAAGCCTTCTCGATGATGTCCTTGGTGTAGGTCTGCTCATTGATGTATTTGGTCACATTCTCGAGGATATAACGCTGTGATCGCTCGCTAAACTGTTCGAATACTGTCTTCATCTCTTCCTCTGTGTATTCCTTTTTAGCGAGTCGGTTGATGCAGTCCATCTGGTCTTTGTAGAGCATGAGGATGTGCATGAGTTCCTCTTCGCTACGCTTTATTGCAGCGTTTTCTTCCTGCAGCTGGCTTGAGATACGCGAGATGAAGAGCCCGAGAAGGCTGATGAAGATGAACACCATCACCACCATGATGATATACTGCGAGAAGATCATGTCGTGGGCGATGACCATGCACGTCACTGTGGTGCCCAATGCTATGGCTACATTGACCTGTGTTGCTACTGACTGGTAGGTGGACAGGCAGAACATGATGTTCGCCGTGAGGATGAGCAGGTTGACGTATGTCACCATTACGGCATCCTGCACCGTGGGGACGAGGACGCTGTAGATGGTGTCCAAGGCTATGAACACCTGCGTGGTGACGCTCAGGAGCGAGACAAAACTGAGGACGGAGATGCGCCGGGTGCAGTATAGCGTCACCCATACGTACATCAATACGAGCATCGTGGCATTGGAGCACTTGAAGAATATGTCGAACGCGCCTGACAGTTCCAGCAGTTCGGTGAGGATACCAAGCGTCAGGATAGCGACATACCATGCCCCGAGACACTTCCTCCTCTTGTCTAAAACGCCTTCCTCCTTCGGCAAGCGTCGTGAGACCCATCTGGTGAAGCGTCTGAACAGTGTCAGGTCCTTATTGCTATTGTTCTCCATATTCATCCTTTCTTCTTTCCACAGGGAGCGTGAAAGTGAAGATACTGCACTCTCCTTCGACCGACTGCAGGGTGAGGGAGCCACCTATATGGTGTGCTATATTCTTTGCCACTACGAGTCCGAGACCTGTGCCTGGTACAAACTCATTGAGCTTTACGAAGCGCTGGAAGACGGCTTCTGTCTTGTCTGACGGTATGCCGCAGCCGGTATCACTGCATGATATGGTCAATATGCCATAGATATAGCGGCACGCTACGGTCACAGTGCCTCTGGAAGTGTATTTTGAAGCGTTGCTGACCAGTTCCTCCAGGATGCGCATGATATATCGGAAATCGACGTTCAGAGATAGTTCTCCCTCGGGAATATCGAGCTGATAGCTGACGCCTTCCTGCAGTGGATACTCGCTGAAGAGGGTCTGGCAGGCTTTGCGGAGGGCAGAATATATCTCTGTCTGCTCACGTTTGACGGTCAATCCGCTGGTGTCCATCATCGAGAGCTGCACGATATTATCCATCAATCGGATGAGGAAATGGCAGTTCTGGCGCATTATTTCGAGGTATTCTTCCTTCTGCGAGTCGTCTTCTGCCACCTTGAGAAGGTCTGCGAAGCCATTGATGGCATTGAGCGGTGTACGCAATTCGTGGGTCATATTAGCCATGAAGAGCGACTTCTGCCTTACGCTGTCGCGTGCTTTCTCGGTCTCCTTACGTAGATTCTTCTGGATAAGGATATGACTCGTGATGTCCTTGGCGAGTCCGAATCCTCCGATGACAGTGCCTTTGTCATCATATACTGGTATGGAATTGATGGAAAACCAATGCGGAGTGCCGTATTTCTCGCCACAGAATGAGCGCAGCTTACGTGTGGCATGATAAGCGCCCTTGCTCTCAAGCATCTCATCGACCGACCATGTATCGACGTCTTCGTCGCCATCGATGATGAAAGTGGACTGATATTCCTCGCCCGTCATGAGGAAATCGTAATGCTCACGGTCGGGTGCATACGCCAGGCGGTCGCTCTCTTTGGTGTATTGGAATGGCGTGATGCGGCTCTTTTCCATGACAAAGCGCATGGAGGTCTTTACCTCTTCGAGTGCGGCGGCACGCTGTTCGACCAGGCGCTGGAGTCTCTTGCATTCCACGTCAATGCTTCTTTCCTCATATCTATGGAATCCTATCACCACATATCCGATATGCTTGCCATTGCTGTCATTGACATGACGTACGCGGTATTCCACGTAGTGTGCATCCTTCATGCCGGCAATGTCGGCGCAGTTGCAGGCATATACCTCCTCTTCATTGACGAGATCGAAGTCGCGTCCGCGGAAGAAAGGCAGGTCGAAGAGTCGCGTGCTCTGCATGAAATTGGCGCTTTCATCCCTTCCTCGTGGGAAGAAAAGGCGCTCGGCATTGGTATTGTTGAGCCTCATCGTGCCGTTCAGGTCGTAGAAAGAGATGATGGCATCCGTCTCATCGAATGCCTTGGAGAAAGTCACTTCGACGAGTTCGAGCGCTTTTTCCTCACGGATATGGTCGGTGATATCATTGAAAGCGACGAAGACGGTATCGGGATGGCCATGTACATCATGCAGGATTGTGGCGCAAGCTTCGAGACTGCGGTATTCATCTCCCTTGCCATAATGGCGCATACGATAGGTCACGACAGGCATTTCGGGTGCTCCGTCGTCCACTTTGGCGCGGACTTCATTCTCTATCAGGAGGTCGTCAGGATGTATTCTCTCCTCATATTCCTGCATGGTGATTTCCCCTTCAGGGAGGATATTGCCGTGGATATTGCGGACGCGATAACGCTTTACATCGAAGGCGATGACGTCACAGTCGGACAATGCCAATGACATATCTGAGATGAAGAGATAATCCTGGCGTAATTCCTCGATGAGAGAGTTGCCCCTTGTCACAAAGACGAAGAAGAAGACGAGGATCACGAAGATGAGCACAATGACGGCAATGGCGGCAATGATGCTGAGACGCTCGTTGTCATTGTCGTTTTCGAGGTTGTCATCGAGCCATTTCTGCTGCGTCTGGGATATGACATTGCTTTTCTCCAGGCGGTCGTATATGAGGTCAAGCTCTTTGAGGAGCTGCTTGTCAGTACTGCAGAATCGGAATGAGCCTTCAGGGAAGTCAATGAGGCGATTGACGTGCATGTCGGATCCGTTGTAGTAAGAGCGTGCATAATCGATGAGTGTACGCTCGCCCCAGATATAGTATCTGCTGTTACCACCCTTGAGCCATTCGCCTATTTTATCCCTACTGAGGTACATGATATGGAATGCAGGCTTGGTGTTTTGACGCTTGAAGTAGTCATCCACGAAGCTGGAGTGAATCATTGCCAGCGTGTCGGTGGGGAGAAGGTCAGACAGTTTCTGCACGCTTCGGCTGTTGGAGGTATATGCTATGCCTACATAGTATGGGCAGAAGGAGCGATTGCCGTATGCCAGATTGCGGTATTCATCATCCTTCATCACTTCCATCATGAGGTGCGCCTTGCCTGATGCTACCTGCTCTTTGGCTTTTTGCCACTCCATAGGATGTATCTCATACGGTATGTGGATGCGGTCGAATATCTCATGTATGATGTCTATCTCAAATCCCATTGGCAAACCGTTTTCATCCGTATAGGAATAAGGTGGGAATCCCCAGTCGGAGACGATGATGAGTGGATGCTCCTTGGTGTATCTTATGCCGAGCGGCTGCATGGAAGGGGATGCTGACGTGACTGACTCCTGGTCGGCATTGATGGTGAACAGCTCTGCTAAGTTCTCCTGGGCACACGCATTCCTGCTGCCCATCAGGAGGATGAGCAGTGCTATTGCGATGTATGTCAGGAGGTGCTTCATTTTCTTTTTGTTTTTTTAGTGAAGAGTGAAAAGTGAAGAGTGAAGAGTGAAAAATCGCGCTGACGCGGTTATTAAATGAAGAATGAAGAATGAAGAATGGGAGTTACATTTTTTAGTGAAGAGTGAAAAGTGAAAAGTGAAGAGTGAAAAATCGCGCTGACGCAATTAGAAACCCCAAGCGGAGAGCGTAACCTATCATCCCTCAGGGGGGACGGGAGGGGGGCTACACCGCCTTCACAGGGAAGATAATCAGGGCGGAAGTGCCGTGTCCCGGCTTTGAATCGAAGTCGATGGTGCCGTGGAGAAGGGTGAGGATAGACTTGACTATCGCCATCTCCAGACCTGAGATGTCCTCGGAAGAGGACTGCAGATTGTCTATAAGGTGAGGCTGGAAGATATGGTCAAGCGATGCCTTTGAAATGACATAATCGGGAGATTCCACTACTATGCCAATGGACTCACGGCGATACATATACCTCAGACGGAGCATTCCGGAGGAGACGAAGCGAGCAAAGAGCGCTACCGTCTCGGTGATTACCCGGCGAATGAGCGTGGCATCAATATGCACCATGAGGCTGTTTTCGCTGGTCTCGACGATATACTCCACCTTTTCGCTGCGATATTTCTCCACCGTCTCATGGAAAGCATCTGAGACGAACTTATTGAAATCGACGTCTGTAGGGTATTCCTTCATCATTCCGGCATCGATACGGGAGAGGAAGAGCGTGTCGTCCATAAGGTAAAGCAGGCGAGAGACATTGTCGCTGACCTTCGACAGCAAGCCTTGCTCTACGCTCTTGTCGTCGGTCTCTGCCATGAGTTCTATGCTTTTAGCCATTCCTATGAGCGGAGTACGGACACGGTATGACATATTATTTATGAAATTCTGCTTCAGCGTGTCGGTCTCTTTGGCGAGGGACGTCTCCTCTCTGAGCTTCTGCTGCGACTCCACGAGGTCGGTGATGTCGGTGAGAATGCCGATATAGAGGCATACTTTGCCGTCTTTGTCGTGGACAGGCTGCATCTCAATGTGGACATTCCTGTAGCCATCGTTGCAGTAATGCGTGATGGTGCGGTAGTTTGCCGACACATTACCATCGGTATAACTGTCCATCAAGGTGAAGATACGGAAGAGTTCTGGCAGCGATTCATGAGAGCATTCCGAGAGCATCTGCAGCTGTGGCAGTGTCATAGGAAGATTTTCATCCATCCTTGTGGTGCTGATGACCTTTGTCTTAGGGTCGTATTTCGCCATTCTTGTGCCGCCGATGGTAAGGGTATAGTCGAGATAAGCGGAGTGCTTATTGATTTCCTTGAGCAGTCTCTCGCTGTCTTCTGCAAGCTTCTGCGCCAGTTGCTTCTTGCCCATGAGGTCACTTATATCTGTAAGACTTAGGATAAAGTTCTGCGTATTGCCCACCTTGTCGATGATGCGCTGCAAGGAAGCCCTGTAATAGAAGACGGCTTCTGTCTGCCTTCTGCCCTTATCGACGAGGATAAAGGCATCGGGATGGTCGCTGAGCTCTATATTGTCTGTCAGCGTCACCATCTCTGTGGAGGCGAGTTGTGCCTCGGAGAAGAGCCTGAGATGATGGATATTTATGCCCTTTTGCAATGCTTCTTCTGGGGTATTGACTCCCATCAATGCGCAGGCGGCAGGGTTTATGGAGACGAGATTGCCGTCGGCATCGAATCTGTAGAGACATGATACTCCTACCTGGAAGAGCGTATTGCCGAGGAATGCTTTCTCGCGCTTGCTCTTGAGCTTTGCCGTTCCCTCGGTGATGTCACGCTGTACGCCGATGATACACTTGATATGCCTGTATCCATCGCGCATTATTTTCATGTTGAGCTCAATGTCGAGCACCTTGTTTATGTCAGAAAGGCTATATCCTTTGACCTGCATTACGATGGAAGCTGCGTCACCTCTGAGCAATGCAGCGACTTTCTGATTGATTTTCTCAAACTCATCCTTTGGATAGAATAGCGAGAACTCGAAGGTGGTGTATTGTCGTCCGGTGTCGCCATGCTTGTCCATCCATGAATATTTGCCCGTAACGGGGTTATAGACCCATACTTTTATCTTGTTGGCATGATTGACCAGGGATAGCTGCAAAATGGTGTCACGGAGCTTTATACGCGCCTTTTTGCGCTTGAAATGCACTATGACGACAGCCGCCAGCACGACGATGATGAAGATGGCAACGACATATTCCACTATCATCCATACGAGAGGGATGGTCTTTTCCTCCTTTTCCGGGTAGATCCATTTGTCGATTATGGCGTCAAGTTCATGGTTTTCACGCATCACTGCGAGTACACTGTCGAGGCGTGTGAGGAGTTTTTCATCATTGGAGAGGAAGCAGGATTCGCCAATAGGGATATCCACAGTGCCTAAATAGAAGTTGTGGAGATTATATTTGCGTTTGAGATACTTGAGCGAAACGTAGTTCCAGACCACCATTCCACTGTCTGACGCCGCCAGATCCATTGCCACTTGGTCCATGTCATCGACCTTTGTCATGGCGTAATCATAGCCGTGGCGCGAGAGGTAACGCTGGGAAGAACTGCCTTTATGGACGTAGAAACGGAGGTTGTAGAGCTGTTCGAGGGTTACTCTTGCGAGGGAGTCTCTTGTGGGAGCGAGGATGGCTCCATGGAAAGTGATGATGCCGGACTTGCTAAACTGCCCATATTGCGCATTGTAATCACTCTTCATAACGATGGAGAGGTCGGCTTTGCCGTTTTTTATGTCGAGTCCTTTATCGGCAGAAGGGCGCAGATTTATCTTATAAGGTATCTGGAGTCGGGTGAGGATGGTCTTTACAAGCTCCACATGGAGTCCGTCTGGCTGTCCATCCTTATTGATGAAGGTGAACGGTCGCATATTCCATGAGTCCTCATATATGAGTGGTCTGCCTTCAGAATATCGCACATCAGTATTCCTTGCTTCTGCTCCAAATGGTACAGAGGCAATGATAAAGATGAGTATTATTATCCTTGCGATATTCGGCATATTGTCTTTTGTTTATAAATTCGTGGTACATTCCAGCATTGTCGTACTGGGATAATCCTGTCTCGTCGATGAAAAAGGAATTATTCTATCCTGCCACGACATTGTTTTCTCGGTATTTTTTGTTTTATTATTTAGTAATATAGGTTTCCTTTTGAGCCCTATTTCGTCCATTATTAGCAAGGTCAGTATAGCTTTAGCGGTGTCAATATCAGGTCTTTAGCCTGCACTTCAGGCTTTGCGTGCACCGCTTTATGTTGTATTATTTACATTTAATCTCTTGCAAAAGTAATCAAAGTTTTTCTATTTCCCAAACTTTTCCGTGGATATTTTAATCCCCCACTCCATTATCCTTCGCTTTTGGGGGCGATGGAAATGAAATGGGGGATTTTTATTATTATGTTGTTTTGTTGTTTTGTTGGCTTGTTGTCTTGTTGTTTTGTTGGTATCCAACGGTAAAAGCCGTTGGCACAGTGGCGGATAACCACCAAACAACTAAACAACCAAACAACTAAACAACTAAACCACAATTTAGTCAGCGAGCTTAGCGCAGATGTACTCACGGTTGAGGCGAGCGATGTTAGCGATAGACTCGTTCTTTGGACATACAGCCTCACAAGCACGTGTGTTAGTACAGTTACCGAAGCCGAGCTCATCCATCTTGGCGATCATAGCCTTAGCACGCTTAGCTGCCTCTGGACGTCCCTGTGGGAGGAGAGCCAACTGGCTAACCTTAGAGCTTACGAAGAGCATTGCAGAACCATTCTTACAAGCTGCTACACAAGCACCACAACCGATACATGTAGCGCAGTCCATAGCCTCGTCAGCATTCTGCTTAGGGATGAGGATAGCGTTAGCGTCCTGAGCCTGACCTGTGCGGATAGTGTTGTAGCCACCAGCAGCGATAATCTTATCGAATGCAGAGCGATCTACCATACAGTCCTTGATGATAGGGAAGCCAGCAGAGCGCCAAGGCTCTACGGTGATGGTCTCTCCGTCGTGGAAACGACGCATATACAACTGACATGTTGTTGCTCCCTGCTCGGTCTTGCCGTGTGGTGTACCGTTGATATAGAGTGAGCACATACCGCAGATGCCCTCGCGGCAGTCGTGATCGAATACGAATGGCTCCTTGCCTTCGTTGATCAACTGCTCATTGAGCATATCGAGCATTTCAAGGAATGAAGTATCGTCTGGGATATTCTTCATCTCACGCTGTTCGAAATGTCCCTTTTCCTTTGGGCCATTCTGCTTCCAATATTTTATTGTGAATGAAATGTTTGCCATTGTTTGTTATATGGTTATGTGGTTTTATAAAATATCAATAAATAAAAATAATCAAAAATAATATATCGTATCTGTCTCAGTGTCAAGATAGAATTTCTCACATTGGGCAAAATACGGTGCGAAATTATACAATATACCTATTCTTATTCCCGCATTGCGCATATAATTGGTCAATTGCGTTCTTTCGCGAAAGCCTATCTTCTCTATTGCCTTGCATTCGAGAAATATCTTATCCTTTATAAGGAAATCCACTCTCAACGAACTCTTGAGCTCTATACCTCTGAATGAAGGATGGAAATGGTATTCCCTTTCGAATGGGATATCCTCTTGCATCAAAGCTATCTCAAGGCAATCCTGATAGATATACTCTGTCAGTTCCGCTCCTTTTTCTTTATGGACATCCTGACAACAACCGATTGTCGAGTAAACGAATTTCCTCAACTTTTCTTTCAATTCTTTATCGGTCAGAGTCAGGTACTCCACTGTTTTTTATTATATTTCTATATTTTTATTTATTGATATTTTATTAAAACCATTTGTTAGTTCTTATAATTTCTAGTCTGAACCTTGATTATCTCATACTCAAGTGGTTCCTTCACGAGGACAGGAGCTGTCTCGTCGTTGCCCTGGTATTCCCAAGCGCCTACGTAGAAGAAGTGCTCGTCGTCACGCTTTGCCTCGCCTTCCTCTGTCTGGTACTCCTCACGGAAGTGACCGCCACACGA
>URJQ01000062.1 GCA_900548195.1 uncultured Prevotella sp. | reverse complement strand
TTCAACAAGGAAAGCATCGTCTCACCTCGTATCTCACTTGCTATCATTCCAGGATTCAATCAAGACATCACTTTCCGTTTCGCTACTGGATTGTATTATCAGGCTCCTTTCTTCAAGGAACTGCTGGACACCACGACCGTGGACGGAACTACTTACGCACGACTCAACGACAAGATTAAGTCGCAGCGTTCTATCCATTTCATCGCAGGAATGGACTACAAATTCAAGATGCTCGACAGGCCATTCAGATTCACAGTCGAAACATACTATAAGGCTCTTGCTAATATAGTACCTTATAGTGTCAACAATGTCAAAGTAGTCTATTACGGCACAAACGAGGCTTCGGGACACATTGCAGGTATTGATTTCAAGCTCTTTGGAGAGTTTGTGCCAGGAACTGACTCCTGGCTTACGTTCTCTATTATGAATACAAGGATGAAACTCAATGGCGTTAGTATTCCTCTGCCTACAGACCAGAGATATTCTGTCAACCTTTCATTCTCTGATTACTTCCCTAACACAGACAAATGGAAGATGCAGCTCAAACTGGCTTTTGCAGATGGACTACCTTTTAATGCGCCACATAGACGTATCGAAACTATGAATTTTAGGGCACCTGCTTATAGGCGTGCCGACATTGGAATGAGCTACAGACTTTTCGACAACGAAAAGAGAAAGGCTAAAAGCATCTTCCGCAATGTTTGGCTCGGTATAGACTGCCTCAATGTGCTCGGCATCAATAATGTCAATTCATACTATTGGGTGACAGATATAAGCAATCAACAATACGCTGTACCCAATTATTTGACAACCCGACAAATCAATGCAAAGGTTTTATTTGAGTTTTAAGATGTAAAAGTTGTTAATAGTTTTTATATTACAAAAGATTTTGTTATCTTTGCAACGCTAAAAATTAGTACACTTAAAAATCACAATACTATACAATCACATAACTAAACAGTAAGAAAATGAAAATTTCAAGAATTGACCACCTGGGCATTGGCGTCCAGAGCATCGAAGAAGTCCTTCCTTATTTCGAGAACGTTCTCGGTCTCAAGTGCTACGCTATCGAAGAGGTTGCTGACCAGAAAGTAAAGACTGCCTTCCTTAAGGTAGGTGAGACAAAGCTCGAACTCCTTGAGCCTACAAGCCCTGAGAGTGCTGTAGCTAAGTGGCTCGAAAAGGGTGGCAAGGGCGTTCACCATGTAGCATTCGCTGTAGAAGACGGCGTAGCAGAGGCTCTCGTTGAAGCAGAAGGTAAGGGCATTCGTCTCATCGACAAGACTCCACGTCCAGGCGCTGAGCAGATGACTATCGCTTTCCTCCATCCTAAGTCTACTGCTGGTATCCTCACAGAGCTCTGCGAGCCACAGAAGTAAACCCACACCTTCTTTAATATATATATGGTCTTCTACGGAAAAGGTATGCTCTGACTTTATAATGAAAAAATATCAGAAAGAGCAATACAAATATTTTATACCCAATCCAAAAGATCAATCACTACAATAAACAAAAAAATGTCTAAGCAAGTAGAAAAAATCAAGCAACTTCTCGAAAAGCGCGAAAAGGCACGCCTTGGCGGTGGCGAGAAGGCAATAGAGAAACAGCACGCACGTGGCAAATACACAGCTCGTGAGCGTATCGACATGCTCCTCGATGAAGGTTCATTCGAAGAATACGACATGTTCAAGCTCCACCATTGCACAAACTTCGGCATGGAGAAGAAACAGTTCCTCGGTGACGGTGTCGTAGTAGGTTCTGGTACAATGAACGGACGTCTCGTTTATGTTTTCGCACAGGACTTCACTGTAAACGGTGGTTCTCTCTCTAAGACTATGTCAGAGAAGATCTGTAAGGTGATGGACATGGCAATGACTATGGGTGCTCCTGTAATCGGTATCAATGACTCTGGTGGCGCACGTATTCAGGAAGGTATCGACGCTCTCGCTGGTTATGGCGAAATCTTCGAGCGCAATATCCTTGCATCCGGTGTTATACCACAGATTTCTATGATTTATGGTCCATGTGCTGGTGGCGCAGTTTATTCTCCTGCACTCACAGACTTCACCATGATGATGGAAGGAACTTCTTACATGTTCCTTACTGGTCCTGCTGTAGTAAAGACCGTTACAGGTGAGGACGTTGACGCTGAGCACCTCGGTGGTGCAAGCGTACACGCTTCTAAGTCTGGTGTTACACACTTTACAGCTAAGACTGAAGAAGAGGGTATCGAGATGATTAAGACTCTCGTATCTTACATCCCTTCTAACAATATGGAAGAGGCTCCACGCGTAGAATGTGACGACCCTGTAGATCGTCTTGACGATTCTCTCAACGAGATTATTCCTGAGGATCCTAACCAGGCTTACGATATGTACAAGGTAATTTCTGCTGTCACTGACAATGGAGAATTCTTCGAGGTACAGCCTAAGTTTGCAAAGAACATCATCGTAGGTTTCGCTCGTTTCAACGGTCAGTCTGTAGGTATCGTGGCTAACCAGCCTGCAGCTTACGCTGGCGTACTCGACGTTAATGCAAGTCGTAAGGGTGCTCGCTTCGTACGTTTCTGCGACGCATTCAATATTCCTATCGTCAGCCTCGTTGACGTACCAGGCTTCCTCCCAGGAACTGGTCAGGAGTACAACGCTGTTATCCTCCATGGTGCCAAGTTGCTTTACGCTTATGGAGAAGCTACTGTGCCAAAGGTTACAGTTACTCTTCGTAAGTCTTACGGTGGTTCTCACATCGTAATGGGATGTAAGCAGCTCCGCGCTGACATCAACTTCGCTTGGCCTTCTGCTGAAATAGCTGTAATGGGTGCTGCAGGCGCAGTTGCTGTGCTTCAGGCTAAGGGCGCTAAGCAGGTTAAGGAAGAAGGTGGTGATGTTAAGGCATTCCTCAAGGAAAAGGAGGATGAATACTCAGAACTCTTCGCTAATCCTTATCAGGCTGCCAAGTACGGCTATATCGATGACGTAATTGAGCCACGCAATACTCGTTTCCGTATCTGCCGTGCCCTCGCACAGCTTGCTACAAAGCGTCAGAACCTCCCTGCTAAGAAGCACGGATGTATCCCTATGTAAAGAAAAAAGCATGACAATCAACTGAAAAATGAATGGTGGACGCCATTCGAATGATTTTTCCACCATTCATTTTTCTTTGTTCATTCACATTTTCACCTTATTCTATATTATATTTTATAAGTCTCCATACAAGACTTTAGCATACGGATAAGTGAAAATCTATATACAATACAAATAATGAACAACGAAGTATTTGCAGCCATAGCAATGGCACTTCATGATGACCTCGGCTACAATCTCCATGATGATGAATCAGGAAAACTGACCATCAGAAATCACAACACCGAATGGACATCAAAGGTAATAAAGATGACAGGAGCAACCCTATAAGTATGAAAGAATATAAATATAAAATCAATGGCAATCCATACGCTGTTACTATAACTGAAACAGCTGCAGACGGTACTATCAACGTTACTGTCAATGGAGAGTCCTATAGCGTGATACGCGAAATTGAACCTATAGTAGAGCACAAAAGAGTTGTGGTAAAACCAGCCCCAGCAAAGAAAAACGACGACAAGGCTAACGACCTGCAAGATGCTCTCTGCTCTCCACTCCCAGGTACTATCGTAGGCATAAATGCTAAGGTAGGACAGGAAGTGAAGGAAGGTGATTCACTCATCATCCTCGAAGCAATGAAGATGGACAACAATCTAACTGCTGAGCATGATGGCAAAGTCAAGGCTATCCTCGTAGAGGAAGGCGAAGTGGTAAAGGAAAACACTCCTCTTGTAACATTCGAATAACTCATGTTTTCGAATTAACATACCTCTCACCATTCTTGACAAATCCACAAGAACATTCTTATCGAAAATGCCGACGTAAGGCAATATTTCAAGGAAAAAGTCACAATTAACATTCGGTTTGCGTTAATTAACTGTAAACTAATAGTGAAAGTTGTGATTTTTTCCTGTTTTTTTTGTATCTTTGCAGTCAGTTAAATTGATATCAATCACAGGCTAAGACAAGCGTCGCTACATTATAATGCGCTAAAAGCGGTTCTTTTCTTGCCATTACACCATGTAGAAATGAAGAAAATTCTGTTCATCAACCACGAGATTAATCCTTATGTAGCCGATACCGAGCTGTCACTCATGGGACGAAAAGCCCCTCAGAACGCACAGGACCACGGCAGTGAAATACGCACATTTATGCCTAAGTGGGGCGAAATAAATGAGCGTCGCGGACAATTACATGAGGTACAACGTCTCTCTGGAATGAACATCGTCATCAATGACACTGACCACCCTCTTATCATTAAGGTGGCAAGCATTCCACAGACAAAGATTCAGGTCTATTTCATCGATAATGATGAATACTTCTTCAAGAATAAAAATGGAGAACCTATCACTGACAATGCAGAGAGAGCTATTTTCTTTGCACGTGGCGTCATTGAAACGATGAAAAAACTTCGTTGGTCTCCCGACGTCATCCATTGCCAAGGTTGGATGAGTTACTTTGCTCCTTTATACATTAAGCAAGCTTATCAAGACGAGCCAGCTGTTAATAACGCAAAGATCGTCACATCTATTTTCTCTAGAGAGCCTAACGCTCCTTTCGAAAATGATGTTAAGCAGCGTATTGCATTCAAGGATATAACTGTAGAAAGCCTTGAAAAATACAAGGATCAATTCACACTCGAAGAGTTGACTCGCCTTGCTATTGACAATTCTGATGGTGTTATTGCTGCATCTGATGGAATCGATAGCATATACAAAAATATGGCCGAAGAAGTTGGAGCGAAATATCTCGACTATCCTGGTGAAGACTTCGGTGATGCTTACTATAAGTTCTACGACTCTCTCTTCGAATAAACACTCCACAAAAAGAATTATTTAATGAAAAGATTGTTTCTACCTTTACTTGCGCTTTCAGTGATACTCGCTTCTTGCGATGACACTACAGAAGGTGTAGGAAGTTCTATTTCTGACATTAACGATAACATAAGTGTCAGTGCAAAGGTATTCGACATAGCTTCAGAAACAGTGATTATAGACTCTGTCATCTCAAGGTCTGGTACTGGTTACCTTGGCAAAATCAAGGACCCAGAAACTGGAGCATACATTACAGGCAACTATATGACACAGTTTCGCCCGCTTGACAACTATGAATACCCTGAAATTAGCAAGATAGTTTCGTTAGACAAAGACAAACAACCTATAGCTGACAGCTGTGAAGTTATCCTGTTCTATGCCAACCAATACGGTGACTCCACTGCTTCTATGAAGTGCACACTCAACGAAATGGCACGACCAATGAGTGAAAAGGAAACCTATTACTCTTCTTTCTCTCCTCGAAAGAATGGCTATATTCGTGAGAACGGACTTCAAAAGTCAGTAACATACTCACTCATTGATTTCAGTATATCTGAAAGCAATCGTGACGATGAGGCTTACAAGCACATCAACATCGCTCTCAATCAACCTTATACTGATAAAGACGGAAAGACATATAATAACTATGGCACATACGTAATGCGCAAGTACTATGAAAACCCTAAGTATTTCGCAAACGCCATTTCATTCATTAACAATGTCTGCCCGGGCTTTTTCATTGAGTCAACCAATGGCGTCGGAGCTATGGCTAACATCGCCATTACTCAACTCAACATATATTTCAAATACCTCGGACAGAAGAAAGACAGTACTTCCGTAAAGGATACTGTATATGTCGGCATGAGTAGTTTCTCTGGAACAGAGGAGGTTATGCAGAAAACACAGATCGTTCAGGACCACAGCATCCTCGAAAGTCTTGCTTCTGACAAGAGTTGCACTTATCTGAAGACACCAAGTGGACTTTTCACAAAGCTTACACTCCCTGTAGATGAAGTAGAAAAAGATCATGAACTCGATACTCTCAACACTGCTCGTGTATTTATCCCACGATTGAACAATAGCAGTCTTAAAGATTACGAGTTGCCAATTCCACAGACTCTTCTTATTCTTCCTGTTGACGAATACACTTCTTTCTTTGAAAATAAAGAGGTAGCTGACTATCGCAAATCATTCCTCACGACATACGATTCCAGCACCAACGGTTATAAGTTTGGCAACATCGCCAGCATGCTGACATATATGTCAAACAAGAAAAAGGGTTATATGACTGCACATCCAGGTACAACTGATGCAGAATATGAAAGATTATTCCCTGATTGGAACAAAGCAATAATCATACCTGTAGAAATCAACTACACTACAGTGAGTGGTCAGTCTGTTCTTACTCGTGTAACACATGATATGTCTCTGACGAGCACACGTCTTGTTTCCGGTTCTACTAAAGACAGTAACATCAAGATGAGTGTAATATACAGTACATTTAAGAAATAACAAATGGCTGACAACTATCTTGAGTATCATAGGGAAGACTACGAACGTAGAAAAGCCCAATGGTTGGCTAAACAAAAAAGAAGCCACGCTCCAAAGAAAAGAATTAATAACCCAGCAACAAGCGAAACATCTGCTGTTGCTCTAACAAATACCATAAATATGAAAAATCAAATCGCTACAACCAATGCACCTGCTGCAATTGGTCCTTACAGCCAGGCTGTTGAAGCCAACGGTACAATCTACATTTCAGGTCAGCTCCCTATCGACCCTGCAACTGGTAACTTCGTAGAAGGTGGAATTAAGGAACTTACCCGCCAGTCACTCACAAACATCAAGAATATCCTTGAGGCTGCTGGCACAGATATGAAGCACGCAGTTAAGATGGGGGTTTTCCTTGCTGATATGGCTGACTTTGCTGAAATGAACGAAGTATATGCTGAGTTCTTCGAGGCTCCATTCCCTGCACGTTCAGCTGTTGCTGTCAAGACTCTTCCTAAGAACGCTCGCGTAGAAATTGAGTGCATCGCTGTGAAGTAATTATTACTGCTCATTACGAAGTATCTCTCTTCTAACAGTTTATAGAAAAGACAACCCGACAAAATAACAATAGAGATAAATATAGAATCGGAATCAATCTGATTTTATATTTATCTCTATTGTTTTTTTTAAAAAGGAGAAATTCTTATCTAAATTTCAACCTATATTGGGGCACAGAAGATGGTTTACCTTGTCAAGCCTTATCTAAATTTACAAGAATGCAAAAGCACCGATTCATATACGTTGCCAACAATAATATGCAGAAATCAGCAAGTACCTAAATTTCATTCTTTACAATCAAAGCACGGCAGCAATTGATAATACCATAATTATAATCTTTACCAAGGATATCCTTTATATCCTTAGCAGAAGCATTAGGATGCTCTGACAAGCATCTATTTACAGCATCTATTTTGTTTTGCTCAAAAAGATGATTCAAAGGCAACAGGCCTGACAAGACGGAAGGCTGAAGATAATGATAGACAGTACTCTCGGTTACCATAAACTCTAAAGCGATTTCTTCCACCTGCATTCCTGATTGATACATCTCAAGAGCACGCTGTTCTTTCTCCTCTTGTTTCATCGTACGTACTTCCACCATCTTTTTCTCAGGTTTATCATAGCCGTATTTGCTTACCGCTTCCGATACAATATGCAGTACAACCTGCGAGTACTTTTCCATAAATTTACTACCAATCCCTGGAATACTCTCCAATTCTGCATTGTCTGACGGTAAAAGATTTACAACTCCCATTAGCGATTTCTGTGTCATTACAAAGAAAGCAGGGCGCCCAAGTTTTTCTGCTTCTGCTTTACGCCACTGTGTCAACTCAGTGAAGAGTTCTTTATGAAGAACTTCCGTAGGTATTTCCACAACCAATCGCACCTTCTTCTCTTTCTTTTCACGCTTACGGAATCCTGCAGGCGCATCACTAAGGTTGACACCACTCCCCTTCTCTTTTCCATTTTTTCTACCGTCAGAAGCATCATCATCAAGTGAAGCCTTAGCTTTATATTTGAGATAGTCCTGAAGATGAAGTCCCTCTTTGACAACATAGTGCATCAAACTCAGTTTCAGGTTAATACCATCGCTGAATGTTTGCAAGATATTCTCAAGTCTATCTGATATTGTCTGATTATCTATTGGCATATGAGTAGTACGTAGAAGATTATACGCGTCGCACAATTGAGTTTCAAAATACCCAGCACCTTTCTTTATACGCTCCTGTAAAAGTTCAGAATTAAGATAGTCAGGATCAGTCATTATGATATTCTGATACTGTTGATGAAACCTCATTGCTACATCTTCTACTCTCTGTTTGAACTTCAATGACATAGCCTTCCAATCGTTATACTGCTTTGGATACAGACTATAGAAATGCTCACGTAGAAGTCGTTCCAAGTCATTGAAACCGTACCTTAAATGCATAAAAGAGAAAAGGTCTGCAACTGTACGAAGCAAAAACTGACGTTGCATTTGCTCTAAACGCTTTTCATCGGGACTCTGGTGACGTGGATCATTGCAGAAAGACTCGACTGTTCGGTCATTGATTATAGCATATTGCGGAATAGGATTAGCCAATACCATTCCCTCTAAGGTTTTACAACGTGACAATGCTACATAGGTCTGTCCATGGGCGAAACTATGTTGAACATCTATTATGGCACGTTCAAATGTCAACCCCTGTGACTTATGCACGGTGATGGCCCAAGCCGGTTTAAGAGGCTGCTGCACAAATTTTCCTACAACGACCTCTTTTATTTCACGAGTTTTCTCATCAATTTCATATTTTACATTAGTCCATTCTTCTGGTTGCACTTCTATCACAGATTCGCCATTAGAAGGTCGCACATTAACTGTCTTCTCTGTGAGATCGACAACTTCGCCAATCATGCCATTATAATAACGCTTTGAAGGTGAAGAATCATTCTTAATGAACATTACTTGCGCACCACATTTAAGCGTAAGAACCTCATCCGTCGGGAAAGACAGTTCCGGAAAATCTCCATCTATCTTTGCTTGGTAATGGTATGGAGCCGTAGTCAATGCATCAAGCTCACGCTGATTGATACTATCAGCTTGATTATTATGAGTCACAAGGCGTATATACCCATCTTCCTTTGCAGGATTAAAATTAGGAATATAACGCTGATTGAGAGCCTGAAGCGTTGAGGCATCGGCAGAATTCGTTCTAACCTTATTCAATAAGTTTAAAAAAAACGGATCACTCTGTCTATATACATGTTGCAACTCTACAGTTACAAAGTCTGTCTGTTGTAAAACTTTACTTGAAAAGAAATATGGCGTATCATAATATTGACGTAAGATGCTCCATTCATCTTCACGAGCTACAGGAGCCAACTGTTGCATATCTCCTATCATAAGCATCTGAACACCACCAAAAGGGCGAGACCTGTAACGATATTGACGTAACACTGAATCTATGGCATCAAGAAGATCAGCACGCACCATTGATATTTCATCAATCACGATGAGATCAACCGAACGAATAAGTCTAAGCTTTTGTCGTCTGAAAGCATAGCGTTTATTCCCAGAATACTGTGTTCCTGGCAATTGTGGACCGAAAGGCAATTGAAAAAAGGAATGTATTGTCACACCTTCAGCATTGATAGCCGCAATACCTGTTGGGGCTACTACAATCATCCTTTTAGGCACATCAGTCCTCAGTTTCCTGAGGAAAGTTGTCTTACCTGTACCTGCTTTTCCTGTAAGAAATAGGTGAGTATCTGTATTGGCAATTATTTTCCAAGCCAAATCAAGTTCTGGGTTTATGGTCATTTCATCAGACATATACGGTTAAATTGATAGAATTATGAGCAAAATTTATACCAACGCAATAAATATCTTTCGACAATTAGATAAAAGTATTCTGATCCCATTCTACATCGAATATGAGAATCCAAGAGCAAGATATTCTTTCATCTGCCAATAACTCTTGCCTTCTTTACGTGTTCCTCCGTCATCAAAACGTGGATAAAGGAATAAATTGGTAGAAATAAATTTGCTTAAAACGAATGTTATAGTATTTTCAAACTCTACGACTGCACGCTCATAAGTACTATAAGCATAAAGTCTGGAGTTCCATTTTATGTTTTCAGCTGGTTTCCAAGTTAGATTGACCGTCATCTGCGAACCCCAATCATCAAGAGTGTGACTACCTTCTTGCAATCCGTTGCGAGTAGATAAGGCAAGACGTCCGACATATTTGAAATTATATGCCAAAGGAGCAAGATGTACAGAACCTGTCAGTTTACGATTCTTCGTACTTACTGTATAGTCCATACCAATAGAGAAGTTTACTTCAAGGGGAGAACAGAAGTCTGAATAGACCGTAGAATTATTGCTCCTATAAGTTCTCATCATCTGCGTTGTTGCTATAACCTGAAAGGCATAATCCCATTTTTTTATGGCTTGAAGACCAAGCTTTCCTGTATATCTCAGCACATCAGTTGAGGTTTTCAGAGTATGCACAGTATCTGATTCCGAAGTCTGCATACCTAATTTTAGTTCAAGAGTATTGTCAAACTTCACCTTCTGCTTGTTATTATAATTAGCTTTTAAGACAACATTACCAACTGCCGAGAGATTACTTTCACCCCCTCTATACCAATTATCAGAAATATAATTTTGAAGAAATTGCAGAGAATAATCACCATTAAACGTCCAAAAGTTTGGCTTGAATATCTTTATATCAACTGGCATATTCTCAATTAGTTGAGCTTCATCTACTCCACCTGCTTCTTTCACCACTTCCACTTTTCGTTTTACAGGTGATGAAGGAAGAGAAACTCCCTTCGCTGCAGATTTATGAAGCCTTGAGACGGAAGTCTGAATAAGGTCAGGTCTATTAAAATAATAATAGAGCAAAGCTTCGTCTATTTCTTCGTCCGCATCGGATTGAGACAGAAATGCTTTGTTGTTTATAAGCCTCGCTGTAACCTTTGGGTCAAAAGTAATTGGAGAGAAGAGACGATAAAACCTTGAATCTGCTTTTTTTTCACTCATCAAAGCTATTGAATCATTCACTTTCTGCATAGAATCCACACGATGACGAAGTACTCTGAGTGAATCCATATAAGCGGAAACCGTCGAAAGGGAACCATAATCTACGTTGGTATTATAGCGTACAAAACGACTCTGCGCTTTTACTGAGCAGAGAGAGAAATGGGTAAATATTATTAGAATTATATATTTCATAACACTACAAAATGGACTACAAAGTTAATGTAAAATATTGAGAAAGCACATAAGAGAGGGTAAAAAATACGTCTATTGAAGATAAATTCAAACAAAACACCGTATTTTCTTCCAAATATCGGAAAAAAAATGTAACTTTGCGCTCTAAATTATATAATGAACTAATGTTAAACACCCCCAAACAAAAAACTCTTCCTACGAAACAAATCACAGGGGGAGCCTATATTTGGGGATATAAATAAAACAAAAAATCAACTAATGGACAAAAACACCATCGTAGGTTTCGTGCTCATTGCAGCTGTATTGTTCGGCTTCAACTGGTTTACTCGTCCTTCTACAGAGGAAATCCAGGAGCAACGTAAGCAAGACTCTATCGCTGCCTTAGTAAAGGAAAAAGAAGAAATTCAGATTAAAAAAGCTCAGGAGAAGCAGATTGAGACACAGATGGCGGCTCTTCAGGATAGTACCGCCCTCTTCTATTCCGCCCGTCAGGGACAGGCAAAAGACATCGTTCTCTCCAATGAAAAGGTAGCTATTACCCTTTCTACAAAAGGCGGAACTGTCACCAAGGCTGTAATAAAGAACTTTAAAGACAGAGACGACAACAAGGATGTGACTCTCTTTGAGAAGAAAGATCAACAGCTCAATTTCATTCTTTCTGCTAAGGATATGAATATTGCGACTGCAGATCTCTATTTTACTCCGTCAAACGTAACTAAAAATAGCGTAACATTCACAGCTTTAGCAAGTAAGGGTAAAACACTCGAGATTAGCTATAAGCTCGGTGATAATTACCTTCTCAGTTGCTCTGTAAAAGCCGATGGCATGTCTGGCCTCTTCAATCCGAATACAACTCAGATGGATATAGACTGGAAAGATCGCGCACGCCAGCAGGAAAAAGGCTTCACATTCGAGAATCGCTACTCTACTCTCACATACCACTTTGCCGACGGAGGCACTGATTACCTCTCTGAGACAAGTGAAAAGATAGATGAAGCCATTGATGAAAAGACAGACTGGATTGCTTTCAAGAATCAGTTCTTCTCTGCTGTAATGATTTCAAAAAGCGGATTTGCAAGCAATGCCCTTCTTTCTTCTGTCCCGTACGAAAAAGGCGAAGGTTACCTCAAGGGTTATCAGGCAAAGCTCAAGACAGCTTTTGATCCTAATGGTGTACATGCTTCTGAGTTTGAATTCTATTATGGACCAAATGACTTCCGTCTTCTTCAAAGCGTTGAGGATGAGTCTTCTTTTGGAAAAGACCTTCAGATGGAGCGCCTCGTGTATCTCGGATGGCCTTTGTTCAGATACATCAACCGATGGTTCACTCTTTATGTCTTCGACTGGCTAACAGGTCTCTCAATCCCAATGGGCATAGTGCTCATTCTTATCACTCTGCTTCTCAAGGCTATTACCTATCCTATGGTAAAGAAAAGCTACATGTCAAGTGCTAAGATGCGCGTCCTCAAACCACGTCTCGAAGAGGCCACCAAGCAGTATAACAAGCCTGAAGATCAACTGCAAAAACAGCAGGCAATGATGCAGCTCTATTCCGAATACGGAGTAAGCCCTCTCTCTGGCTGTCTGCCTATGCTTATTCAGATGCCTATCTGGATTGCAATGTTCAATTTTGTGCCTAATGCAATACAGCTCCGCGGACAGTCATTCCTTTGGATTGATGACCTCTCTACATACGACCCTATCATCGAATGGGGTACCAACATCTGGTTAATTGGCGACCACCTCTCTCTGACCTGTATTCTCTTCTGTGTAGCTAACGTACTCTACTCATGGATGACAATGCGTCAACAGCGCGACCAGATGGTCGGTCAACAGGCTGAACAGATGAAGATGATGCAATGGATGATGTTCCTCATGCCTGTTATGTTCTTCTTCATGTTCAATGATTACTCCGCAGGTCTTAACTTCTATTATTTCATTTCACTCTTCTTCTCAGCACTTATCATGTGGATGCTCCGCAAGACTACAAACGATGAGAAGCTTCTGCAGATTCTTGATGCTAAGCGAGCAGAGAACAAGGCAAACCCAAACAAGAAAATGTCTGGTCTCGTAGCTCGTATGCAAGCTATGCAGAAGGAGGCTGATGAACTTCGTGCAAAGCGTGAAGAATTAGCTAAAAAGAATGCAAAACTGAGAGGTGAATAATCACAACACCTCTCAACTTTACACTTCTTTTGACCACTTTACATAGTTAAGCAAAAAGTTACGTTGAGTTAACCTTTAATTATTATATTATGATAAAACAATTATTAACTACCGTAGTTATGGCTGCAACACTCTCAATCACCCCTGCCGAGGCAAAAGTGAATATAGGAAAGAGCCAGATTGCTCTCAAGAGTGACCTTATGACACCAGAAGCTCTTTGGGCCATGGGAAGAATCGGCAGCGTAAAGGCTTCCCCTGACGGCAAGCAAATCGCTTACACAGTATCTTACTACAGCGTAAAAGAGAATGCCTCACACACAGTCATCTACATGATGAATGCCGATGGCACAAACAATCGTATGCTTACTACATCTGCCGACAACGAGATGGAGCCTGCATGGATTTCAAAGACTACTGGCACAGGTAAAAAAGCTATTACTACCTATCGTCTTGCTTTCATCACAGGCGGACAATTATGGTCAATGCTTCCTGACGGAACTGAGCGTAAGCAGTTGACTAATGAGAAAGACGGTGTAGAAGGATTCCTCTTCTCCCCTGACTGCAAAAAGGTAATTCTTATCAAGTCAATGCCTTTCCATGAAGTGATACAGAAGAATCCTTCTGATCTTCCTTTGGCTTCAGGTCGCAAGATTACTGATTTAATGTACCGTCACTGGGATCACTACGTAGAGAGCATTCTCCATCCTTTCATTGCGAACATCGATGAAAACGGTCTTTGCTCTACTCCTAAGGATATTCTGAATGGTGAACCATACGAGTGTCCTAGTGAGCCTTTCGGTGGTACGGAGCAGTTGGCTTGGAGTCCAGACTCAAAGAAAGTAGCATACACTTGCCGTAAAAAGGTAGGTCGTGAATATGCAGTTTCTACAGATAGCGACATTTATCTATACGACACAGAGAGCGGAAGTACTAAGAACCTCTGCAAGCCTGAAGGCTACAAAGCTTCTGAAATCAATTATACCAAAACTCTTGCTACACAGAAAGTAAATCATCAAGATGGTGACTGTAGCGTTGGTTACGACATCAATCCTCAGTTCTCTCCAGATGGTCAGTATGTAGCATGGCTCAGCATGAAACGCGACGGATATGAGTCTGACCGCAACCGCCTCTGCGTATATAGATTTGCTGATGGCAAGAAGACATACGTTACTGAGAATTTCGACTCTGCAGTAGAGACTTTCTGTTGGACTCCAAACTCACGTAATTTGTATTTTATAGGAGTATGGCACGCTTGTCTTAACGTCTATCGTACAGATTTGTCAGGTAAGGTGGAGAAGATTACCGACGACCAGGCTGACTATGGCTCAATTCAGATGCTCGGCAATACTGGCAATCTCATCGCTACACGCCACTCTATCTCTGCTCCTGATGATATCTATCTCGTAGCTCCACAGAAGAAGAGCAAGAATGTTGTCACAACTCGCCTCACTAAGGAGAATGATCATATTCTCTCTCAGCTCTCTTTGGGTAAAGTTGAGAAGCGCTGGGTAAAGACTACTGACGGCAAGGAGGAACTCGTATGGATTATTCTTCCTTCAAACTTTGACCCTAATAAGAAGTACCCTACCCTTTTGTTCTGTCAGGGTGGTCCTCAGAGCCCAGTAAGCCAATTCTGGTCTTACCGTTGGAACTTCCAGATTATGGCTGCTAATGGTTATGTAGTTGTAGCTCCAAACCGTCGCGGTCTTCCTGGCTTCGGTAGCGAATGGTGTGAAAAGATTTCTGGCGACTGGACAGGTCAGTGTATCAACGACTATCTCTCTGCTATCGATGATGCTTGCACACTCCCTTATGTTGATAAGGACAGACTTGGATGTGTAGGCGCAAGTTTCGGAGGATTCTCTGTATATTATCTTGCAAGCCACCACAATAAGCGCTTCAAGGCATTTATCTCTCACGATGGTGCATTCAACCTTGAATCTATGTACACCGACACAGAAGAATGCTGGTTCTCTAACTGGGAGTATGATGATGCTTACTGGAACAAAGATCAGACAGAGCGTGCTAAAAAGACTTACGAAAACTCGCCTCATAAGTTCGTAGATAAATGGGATACTCCTATTCTCTGCATCCACGGTGAAAAGGATTATCGTATCAACGCAAACCAGGGCTTCGGTGCTTTCAACGCTGCAAGAATGCGTGGCATCCCAGCCGAACTACTTATCTACCCTGATGAAAACCACTGGGTTCTTAAACCACAGAATGGTATTCTCTGGCAGCGCACTTTCTTTGAGTGGCTCGACAAATGGGTAAAGTAAACCATTCCATTACGATTCTTTGTACTCCTCCAGTTTGCCTTAAAAGCATACTGGAGGATAAGACTGACAAGTAAAAAAGAAGAGTCAATACTAATCAAGAATTATTTAATAAATTCATTAATAATCTAACAAAATCAAACTATGTTCGAAAATCAACCTAAAGGCCTTTGGGCACTTGCTTTGGCCAACACAGGAGAGCGCTTCGGTTATTACACCATGCTCGCAGTATTCTTGCTGTATTTGCAGGCCAACTTCGGTTTTGAGACCGGAATAGCAAGTACTATTTACTCTACCTTCTTGATGATGGTCTATTTCCTTCCAATTATTGGCGGTATCGCAGCCGACAAATTCGGATTTGGACGTATGGTTACCACTGGTATCTTCATCATGTTTATCGGTTACCTCGTTCTCTCTCTTCCACTTGGAAAAGACTCAGCAGCTATCGCCGCTATGGGAGCATCCCTCATCCTTATTGCATTAGGTACAGGTCTCTTCAAGGGTAACCTTCAGGTAATGGTAGGTCGTCTCTACGATGAGCCAAAGTATTCTAACAACCGTGACTCTGGTTTCTCACTCTTCTACATGGCTATCAATATTGGTGCGATGTTCGCTCCTACTGCTGCCATCAAGATTATGGAGTGGGCAAAGACAAGCCTTGGCGTTTCTCCTGAGGATGCTTACCACTTCGCTTTCGCAGTAGCATGCGTTTCTCTTATCATTAGTATCGCTATCTATTACACATTCAGTTCTACTTACAAGCACGTTCTTGCTAATGAGAAGCAGGAGAAGTCTGCAGACAACACTAAGTCTGAGGTTAAGGAACTTTCTCCAGCAGAGACAAAGGAGCGCGTCGTATGCCTTTGCCTCGTATTTGCTGTTGTTATCTTCTTCTGGATGGCATTCCACCAGAACGGTAATACATTGACATTATTTGCTCGCGACTACACCAACAAGACATCTGAAGGTCTTCAGTCTATGGCATTCGACGTTACTAACCTCGTAGCTTGTATCTTCGTGCTTTATGGTTGCTTCGGAGTTGCACAGAGCAATACCACTAAGGGAAAAGGCATCGCTCTCGGCGTAATCGTTGCAGCTATCGCATTCTTATTCTATAAGTATAACAGTCTCGACGGTATCGTTAATGTTGAAGCTCCTATCTTCCAGCAGTTCAACCCATGCTATGTTGTAGCATTGACACCAGTGAGCGTTGCATTGTTCGCTTGGCTTCGTAAGATGGGCAAAGAGCCTACATCTCCTGAGAAAATTGGTCTTGGTATGCTCGTAGCAGCATTTGCTTTCGTATGGATGGCAGTAGGCTCTATTGGACTTGAACTTCCATTGACACAGGGTAATCCTGCAACAGAGGGCACACGCGTAAGTGCAAACCTCCTTATCTCTACATACCTCATCCTTACCTTCGCTGAGCTTCTACTCTCTCCTATCGGTATCTCATTCGTATCAAAGGTAGCTCCTCCTAAGTACGCTGGTTTGATGATGGGTCTCTGGTTTGGTGCTACAGCTATCGGCAACCAGTTGGTAATGGTACCTGGTATCATGTGGGGATTGAATTTCAACCTTGTAACTATCTGGGGTGTTCTTGCAGGTATCTGTCTCATCTCTGCCCTCTTCATCTTCTGCATCATCAAGAAGCTGAACAAGGTTTCATAAATCAAACATATTATTCTTTGTAGATGGTGCGACTCTCTCTTGAACATTCAAACATCTACGAAAAATCATAAACCGAAATCGGTCATTAGGATTGATTACAGATGCTAATCATGAGTAACTCACCTAATGACCGATTTTTTAGCATTGTTATTATACTACAATCTCGTAACGTAACCATCCGAAATCCGCCGTAATGCTAGAAATAAAAAATCTCGCGAAGTTATTCGCGAGATTTCTGGAATCTTTCTG
>URJQ01000061.1 GCA_900548195.1 uncultured Prevotella sp. | reverse complement strand
TCAAATCATGTCAGCATCGAGCTTCGCCGATCGGGATTTTCACCCTGCCCTGAAGAGTTTGCGAGTGCAAAATTAATGATTTTATTTGTTATAAACAAAAAAAGAAAGCAAAAAATGTTTTTTTTGTTGTTTTGTTGTCTTGTTGTTTTGTAAAAAAAAATATCAATAAATAAAAATAAACAAATATATTTTTCTTTGTTTTTGTATTATTTTTATTTATTGATATTTTATATTGCCAACCAAAACAACTCACCTAAGCGTTATTCCCATTATTCCCACAACTATATCATTAGAGAGGGGAATGATAGTGAAGGAGCGAAGCTTCTTAGAAGGAGAGAGCGGCATGGAGAGAAGCTGGGCAGCTCCTCCTGGTATCTCACGACCATAGACTTCATCCGACTTGATGGATAAGGCAGTGCCAAGGTTGCGCGACACAGTACCTGTGGCAAGGCAAATGCGAACCGGACGCGGCTCTACCGTCTGGAATGCTTTACCATCGACGTAGAAATCCTGCTCTATCGGACAATAATTGAACGGCGGAATGAGATGCAAAGTGTCGCTCGTGCCATCCTTATAATTGGCTATTATAATGGCGTTGTCCATGTGGGTCTGCATGTGATTCGTGCTTCCAGCAAGAAGAAAATGCGCCACACTTGCCTTCTGCGCCTTCACTGGAATGGTCAACGCAGAGGGATAATTATCCCAAAGGGAGACGAAAGCGATGTTCTTGCCCTGCTGAGGAGTAGCAAAAGGAATGCCTCCTACATCAAAACGGTCGCCCACGGCAATGGAACGGAACACGCTGTCGGTGATCTCAGGACAGTAGGTAGGGTGACACCACTCCCCTATTCCCTGCGTAGGAATCTGAAGTGTGGTAGATGAAGGACGAGGAGAGACGTAGTTATTGCGGAAAATATCACTCACATTAGCATTGAAAGCCTTTGACATATCCACCATTTTTGCCTTCTTTCCCTTTATGATTACATCTTTCAGACCCAACGACTCCACAGTCATCGCATTGCTTTCAGAGAGAGACAGTGTCGCTTCCGATGCATTATCATTAGGCAGAAGCACTGGTCGCTCTGCTGAATCCTGCGGAATAGTTACAAGGAATGACTGCTCAGTGGCGGTGGTACCAGCGTAGTCTGTATATTCACCCTTCGCTCCATTGATGCGTGCAACCATCTGCAGCGGACTGGAGAAATGCTGGCTGACGGTGATAACAGCCTTATCATTTGCCACCTTTTTATATTTATATGAGAGATACGGCGTTTTCACCTCGCAGGAATCCCATGAAAGCGGGAAACCAGGACGGACAAAGCACTTTCCATCGAGCGCCTGCGGCACTATTCCGAAGAAGCCCTGGATGAGAGTGCGGGAAGAAATGCCTACATTATCACCGAAATCACGATAGCATTCGCCTCTCGCAGCATCGTAATAGTTTATCTGTCCGAAGTTGGCTGGCGACTGTCCGAGATACATCTGGTCCATGATATTAGACTTCATGAGCTTATATCCCTCCGTGGTATTGCCTGCTTCAAAATAAGCTAACGCCGTGTGCATTATCTCGGCTGATGCCACATTATTGATACTCCATGCGTAAGGGAGCCAGTCGGACGTGGAAATCACCTGGTAACCACTATGCTCTTGCCCCGCTATCTCTACGTCGATATGCGGAATATGACGGGTGACATATTGCGTTGCCTCATACATCTGAGCTGGACTGCCCACTCCACAGTCGATAGGAGTATAGACACTCCAAAGCGCTGCGTCTGGATGCTTGCGCTGACCGCCCAACTTATCTTGATATTCAGCCCAGTGGTTAGGAGTCGGAGTCTGCTTTCCAGTCATTATATCCGAAGGCTTTGGCACGTAGGCTGCTTTGCCCTCAAGCCATAATCTCTCATTCATCACCTTGCGAATGGCTTCGGCTTCACGTCTGTAAGGCTCGGCATCTTCGCCTATTCTCTCCGCTATCTTGGCAGCAAGGAGGTTTCCACGATAATTATATGCAGAAGAATGAGTCACGGCACCATCGCTATAATACAGTGCATCGCTTGCCCAAATGCAGCAATAAGCATCATATAGATGATCATTGTCAGAGTCGAAATTGAGTTTTTCCCATGCCAGATGACGCTTGATGACAGGCCACATCTTCCTCATATATGCAGTGTCAGCATCATACTGGAAATGCCACATCAGTTCATCGATGTAATTGAGATTCATATCGTAATGGTGCATCTGGTCATTACGGTTGGGATTACGGCAGATATAACCAGTGGAATACATCTCTGTGCCCCATTTCTTCAGCGCACGGGCGCTGTTGCATTTAGGATCCTGCTGTGCTCCAGGCATCGTGACAGGCACATCCGTCACCTGCGATTTGGCATAAGCATCGAAATGCTTCACCGCACGGTCATTCCATCCCAGCACATCTCCGAGATAACCAGCACGCCATCCTGCCAAAGGCATTCGCCATCCTATCGCTCCATGAAGCCATGTCTCTCCGTCCCAGACGCCATCCGCCGCAAGGACGAGGGCAGAACCGAGAGTGTTGAGATAAGTATCGGGAGTGATAAACTGCACTCTGGAAGAGAGTTGACGGTAATATGACTTTGCATTATCATATTTCTGACGCGCATTATCATAGTCTTGGCGTGCCTTTTTATCATCTTTTACGAAGGAAACAGTCTGGAAATCCAGCGTTGCAAAGACGTCTTCCGAGGGCTTTACTTTTTCTATCTGAATGCTTTCCGATACGAGATTTCCCTCATCAGCTGACGGCTCGAAGCATCCTGGCTTGTCAGCTCCCATGTCTCCATTGCGATGCAACTTTCGATTGGCTATATCGCAGACCTTCGACTGGATAGCGATGCCTTTCTGAAAGCCTTGCATCCTGAAATAAAAGACTGCGCCTTCTGCATCGGGAAGCGCCACGACATCAAGATGAAGCGTGGCAGCACTACCCCATCGGTCGTCACGAAGCACGTATGTACGCATTCCTTCCTTATAGTAGGACTCGCATTGCTGGGTCTCGTCCAACTGCACTTCGTCGAGATAGAACCTAAGGCTGCGGTAGTTCTTCGACTTATAAATAGCGAAAATAGGACGGTCGCTGGTCTCTATTCTGTAGTCTGTGTTGGAGCCGTAAAGAGCTCTCGTGAAACGGTTTTTGCCATTACTTGAATAGAAAGCACCATCTTTAGGATAATATTGCATTGCTCTTGGCGACCTGCTTTTGTCTATATTATTATTGACCGACTCGATATAGTCGCCCACCTTCTTTTGAGCAAAAGCGGCACCGACTATGAATGCCATAGCCAGTGCCGTCAGTATTTGTCTTTTATTCATTATTATTTCAACTTGAAATCAAACGAAATATCAGGAGAAACTTTATTCTTCTTGATAAGTAAGGATTACTTAAACAGCTGTACTGTCTCAGCATTGTCACGCTCCATCTCAAGCGAAGCCCAAAGGAATGGACCTACACCCTTAGCATCATTGTCGCGGATAGGCTCTGACATATAGTATTCGAATGAACCATCACGACGTGGATTCTTGTCAGGACCGAGACCACTGACAGAACAGCACTTGGTGAGAGATATGGTCTTGTCTGGGTTTACCTGGATAAACTCATTGATAATACCATTGTAAGCCTTCACGCCAGCCTCCTTGTATGAGGAATCGAGATAACCGAGACGTGCGCCCTTGAGCAGACAATAAGCAAACATGGATGACGCTGTAGATTCAAGGTAGTTTCTTGGATCCTTGACATCAAGGACATCATACCATACGCCAGTCTTTTTATCCTGACATTTCACTACCGCTGCCATTGACTTCTGGAACATATCTATCACCTCCTGACGGCGTGCATAGTTCTCTGGAAGGGCGTCGAGAATCTCTACCATAGCCATAGTAAACCAGCCCATAGCGCGTGCCCAACTGTGCTTGCTGAGACCTGTCTCCTTGTCTGCCCAGAACATGGTGTGACGCTCGTCCCACGCATGCTTCCAGAGTCCTGTCTTCTCATCGTAAGTACGCTCAAAAGTGGTACCTATCTGATTGACAGCATCATCATATACCTTCTTTGCCTTCTTCGCTCCGAGGAGTTCTTCGGCAGACATCGTGTAGAAAGGCAAGCCCATATAGATGCCATCAAGCCATACCTGCCAAGCATAGATTGCCTTATGCCAGAATACTCCCTTGCCTCCGGCTCCAGTCTTTGTGCGTGGCTGCTTCTGAAGTTGCTTGAAAATAGTTTCAACTGCCTTCTGTGTGCCTTCAGTCTTTGCATCTGGGAAGAGGCGATTCATGCGGAGAATGAAGCGTCCTGTGCGTACATTGTCAAGGTTATAATCCTCAAGTTTGTAGCCAGTAACATTGCCTTCTGCATCAATCATCTTTGCAGGATACTTCTTCAGATATTCTGCTATCGCTGGATTCTGATATGCAAGCCATGTGTCGAGCATACCTTCCATCTCTATTCCCATCACGTATGACCACTTACCATGAGGACGCTTCTTCTTGTCTGTGAAGTCAAGGTAATATGGTTCTGGCACTCTCTGCATCTCACTCCATGTCATCCACTCAGAATAACGCTTGAAAGGAGCCTCAGAAAGAATGGTCTTACCATTGATTACGAGATTGTCAAAACGAATGTTGTGGCTCTTTCCTGTGCGACGAACAGGCTGGTCCTGCACTCCATTGAAGGTACAGTTCTTGATATGTATATCGTGGATATTGCTTTCCTCATCCAGTCCGTTGAGAAGTACGCCGTACTTAGACTTCTGACAAGTGACATTCTCCATGTAGATATTGCGCACTGTAGGTACGAAACCACGCTTTGCCTGCTCTTTTGGCTCGTAAACGAGGTTGACACGAAGAACAGCTTCACGACACTGACCTACGGTAACATTGCGCATATAGATGCCGTCAGTCACTCCACCACGACAGGTGTTGGTCTTGATACGAAGCACACGATCGAGATTTGGCGAGTCCATCTTGCAGTTTTCTGCAAATACATTCTGCACACCTGCACTGATTTCAGAACCGACTACCACACCTCCGTGACCGTCAGCCATAGTACATCCACGCACAATGATATTGCGGGAAGGAGCTGGAGTGCGGCGACCATCTGCATTTCTGCCTGACTTGATGGCGATACAGTCATCTCCTGTGTCAAAGAGACAATCCTCTATGAGCACGTTTTCACAAGATTCCGGGTCACAACCGTCACCATTAGGACCGTCATTTACTATCTTACAGCGACGCACTGTGATGTTCTTGCTCAATGTAGGATGTATTACCCAGAATGGAGAACGAAGCAATGTAACGCCTTCGATAAGGATATTCTCACACTGATAGAAATTGATCAACTGTGGACGCATACCACATTTAGGTCCAAAGACGCGCTCTTCTGTTGGCACACCATTGTCTGACATCCAGAGAAGGGTATTGCGGTTTGTCTTGACATTTCCCTTATCATCGACCTGCTTGTACTGCTGGTTCTTGCCCATGTAAGGCATTGACTGGCTCTGGTCGGTCTTTCCTGCCACGAAACCGTACTTTGTAGCTCCACACCAAGGCCACCATGTCTCACGGCTTCCGTTGCCATCGATGGTGCCTTCGCCTGTGATTGCAATGTTCTTTGCCTGATAAGCATAGACACATGGTGAGTAATTCATGATGTCAAGTCCCTCCCAACGGGTCTTGACCAGTGGATAAAGCGATGGATCAAAAGCGAAAAGGATGGTAGCACCCTTCTCTACCACAAGATTGACATTGCTCTGCATACGGATTGCACCTGTGTTCCAGGTTCCTGCGGGTACGACAACCTTACCGCCACCTGCCTTTGAACAGGCGAGGATAGCCTTGTTGATAGCAATCTGATTTGCCTTTGCCTTGCCATTTGGCTTAGCTCCATACTTGGTGATGACGAAAGTCTTTTCTGGGAATGAAGGCACTACGATACTTGCCTCAATGGCTTTGTACTTAGCTTCATCCCATCCCTGAGCCATTACGGCAAGAGGGAGCATGAGCAAAGACAGAAGAAAGAATGAGAGTCTCTTCATAATTTTGTTCTGTAATTGTAAGTTAGTGTTAGTTAATTATTGTAGTTTCAATTTTGTTTTCCCATAGTTTTGACATTTCTTTGCCTTTTATCAAAAAAAGCAAAAATGCCACAAGTGCACATCATGTCAGCCGACAAAGTTAAGCAAAAAAAGTGATATTACAAACTATTTTACAGATTATTAGCAAGATAAACGTTCAAATGTTAAAAAACAGAACTTTATGCTTGAAAAATTTTGTTGTTACATTTATTATACTTATATTTGCATCGATTTTTATTGGTTTCGTTATCATATTTTTTTAAAACGAAATCGCACGAGGTTGATACGTCCTGTATCAACCTCTTTTTTTTCTTGGCTTATTCATAATAAAACCTTATATCATTGCGTTATTATAGTAAAGAATATTGCAGAATGCACAGCAATCCTTATCTCAAGGTTGAGAAATTCAAAACTAAAAATAATATCAAACTAAAAATATACAGTGCCTATGAAGCATTTCTTTACCCTCGAAACTGCATCACCGTCTGAGAAAACACTTAACATAATAAGACAGATAGCTTACTCTTGCCGTTCGATAAAGGTCAACGGCAAATGCGAAATGGTGTACCTTAACTGATTTATACCTTAATAATTACATAGGGTTTACCCTACCGAAAAACTGATAATCTATGACAATAGTTTCTCCTTCGCTGCTATCAGCAGACTTCCTTCATCTCGAAGATGACGTGAAGATGATCAATGAGAGTGATGCACAGTGGATTCACCTCGACGTAATGGACGGCACATTCGTCCCTAATATTTCATTCGGATTCCCTGTCATGGAAGCCGTGGCTAAGGTGTGCACTAAAAAACTCGACGTACACTACATGATTGACAAACCAGAACGCTACATTCAGCAAACGGCAAAGCTCGGAGCAATGATGATGAATGTACACATTGAGGCTACTACTCACCTTCATCGCACTATCCAGGAGATTCATAATGCTGGAATGAAAGCTGGCGTAACGCTCAATCCTTCCACTCCTATCTCTACTCTTGAAGACATTATTTGCGACGCGGATATGGTGCTCTTGATGAGTGTTAACCCAGGTTTTGGCGGACAGAAGTTCATCGAGAATACTATAAACAAGGTGAAACGCCTTCGTAAACTCATAGACGAAAGCGGCTCGAAAGCACTTATCCAAATAGATGGTGGCGTACAAGCTGAGACAGCTCCTCGTCTGGTTGCTGCCGGTGCTGACGTCCTCGTCTCTGGTAGTTACGTCTTTAAGGCTAAGAATCCTATCGCTACTATCAAGAGTCTTTGCGAGCTTTCTAAGTAAACGAAGCGTTCTTAGTGACTTTTCTATCCTCATTTTCTTCCCATACGTTTGAGTCCATTAACAGTCCTTACTATTGTACTCATACAAAAAAAATGTAAATAAAGACAAGAATAGTCCATAGTTCCACCCTATCTACCTTAAACTCCAGAGTTTCTTTCGTTTAGATATGATGGAATTAGAGTGCAATTACAATGATAATGTAGTGATTGTACGATAATAATAAGAAGAAAGTACGATAATAATAGGAAGAAAATACAATAATATTAGGAAGAAAGTACAATAATATTAGGAAGAAAATACGATAACAATAGGATGAAAATACGATAATTATAGGAAGAAAATACAATGATAATAGGGTGGAATTACAATCTAATTCCACCCTATTATCGTATATATAGCATTTCTGATATACAACTAATATCCAGTCATTTACAAAATAAGAATGAATAAAACTGGCGCTATTTGCTTTAAGAAACGCTTAGATTTGCTCTAAAACCAAAGTCATATCGTTCTGACGAGCCAGTTTTCGCATATTGATTAGGGCATAACGCATACGTCCAAGCGATGTATTGATGCTGACACCAGTGGTCTCAGCAATCTTTTTGAAGGACATTTCCTGATAGTAACGCATAAATACCACTTCCCTTTGTGGAGCAGGAAGGAACATCATCAGTTTCTTTACATCCTTCAATACCTGCTGATTGACAACGGCAGTCTCCTGACAAATATCCATAACATCAGCGCCAGAAAGGTTTGACAAATCATTCTCATCATTGACATCGACGAGATTTAACTGCTTCTGACGGCGATACCAGTCCATAATAGCATTGTGAGCAATACGCATAAGCCATGCTCCAAACTTTCCAGTAACGGCATATTTTCCCTTGTGAAGGTAAGTAATTGCCTTCACGAACGTTTCTTGGAAAATATCATTTGCTGTATCATTATCGTGCACAACAAATAAAATATAGGTGAACAATCCGTTTTGAGTGCGTTGAAGCAAAAGATCAAAAGCGCGATTGTTGCCTTCCATATAGCAGACAGCCAACTGTTCGTCGGTCATCTCATTGAGATTCTTCATTTCTTAATCGTTTTTTGTTTAAGTAAATGTGGTCCGATAGGCTATAGGGTTATTTGTTATTGAAATAGTAAGTAACAACAATAAAAATCAAAATTTATTGTGCACCGTAATTAAAACATTTGCAAAAGTAATGTATTTTTAGGAGAATTGCAAACTTTTGCCACAATTATTTCATTATTTAACACAGGAAACACAATAAAAGCAGCAAACACAACTAAAAAAGAAAGGATGGGTATAAAAACGGAAAACCGCAATCACCTAAATGATATAGATGATTGCGGTCAAGGTATTGTATGGAAAATTAGTTTTTCTTACTTAACCTTGTCAACGATTGCCTTGAATGCCTCTGGGTTGTTTACTGCGAGGTCAGCGAGCACCTTACGGTTGATTTCGATGCCTTCCTTATGCAGAAGTCCCATGAGAACAGAGTAGCTGAGGCCTTCGAGACGAGCAGCAGCGTTGATACGCTGAATCCAGAGAGCACGGAAAGTACGCTTCTTATTCTTACGATCGCGGTAAGCATAGGTAAGACCCTTCTCCCAAGTGTTCTTGGCTACTGTCCAAACATTCTTACGGGCTCCGAAGTAACCCTTTGTAAGCTTCAAAATTCTCTTTCTCTTAGCACGAGAAGCAACATGATTTACTGAACGTGGCATAGTTTTCTTTACTTTTTACAAATAGTTCGACAATAGGATTAACGGAGACACAGCAGATCACGTACCTGCTTTGTATTAGAAGAATCAACGATAGTAGAGCCGAGAAGATTTCTCTTCTGCTTCTTTGTCTTCTTTGTCAGAATGTGACTGTGAAACGCATGACGTCTCTTGATCTTACCTGTTCCGGTGAAAGAAAAGCGCTTCTTTGCAGCGGAGTTTGTCTTAACTTTTGGCATTTTTTGTTAATTATTTAATTGTTATTAATTAATGGTGGCAACGCATATACCGGGCGTTACGCACGCTGTATTTCATTATTAAAGAGAACTGAGGGAAAGACAGAAGTTTTCATTTTATTATCTGCCAACATTCACCTCATGACATTAGCCTGTCAGATTAATCCTCGTTAGAGTCCTTAAGCTTCTTGAGCAGTTCATCACCACCCTTTATATTAGCGAAAAGACCGCCATTAGCTGGAGTTTCCACGTCGATATCCACGTCCTGAGACGCTACATCCTGCGCTTTTCCAGCCTCTTTGTTTTCAGCTTCACGACGTTCACGGTCAAGTTTCTGCTGACTCTTCTTAGCTACACCAACCTTCTTAGGCGCAAGGAAGAGGAACATCTTCTTTCCTTCGAGCTTAGGAAGCTGCTCCACCTTACCATATTCCTCAAGGTCATTGGCAAATCGGAGAAGGAGAACTTCGCCCTGCTCCTTGAAAAGGATAGAACGACCACGGAAGAATACATAGGCACGAACCTTATTGCCTTCTTCGAGGAACTCCTTAGCATGCTTCAACTTGAACTGATAGTCATGATCATCAGTCTGAGGTCCGAAACGAATTTCCTTCACTTCGACCTTAACCTGCTTCTGCTTCATCTCCTTTGCACGTTTCTTCTGCTGATAGAGGAACTTGGAATAGTCGATGATACGGCAAACAGGTGGCTGTGCATTAGGTGATATTTCCACAAGGTCAACGCCCTGCTGACGAGCGATGTCCAAAGCCTGACGAGTAGGCATCACTGAAGAGCCATTCTCATCTACGATACGTACCTCACGTACACGAATCTGTTCGTTGACGCGATACTGCTGTTTGTTGTTTTGTTGTTTTTTGTCTGGTTTCATTCAACTATTGAAAATTCTGAAGCAAAAGTCGCATCTCACGGGTACACTTCACCCATCAATGCGCTAAGCGGATGCAAAGTTACTACTTTTCCTTTGATTGACAAAATATTTTTGTCGTTTTTTTCTTCTACAAACGAAAAAAGTATTTATGTCAGTATATTCATTCACTGAGAGATACAGATTTTATATACTCTGCAAATCCACTTATATATTTATAGATAAAGATTTAGTGTGCTCTGTAAATCCATTTAAGCATTTACAGAACACACTTATATTATATAATGTACGCACGTGAAGTGTACGGAATAGAACTCACGGTTATTATCATGGATTAGTCCTGTGGCTCAATATTAGTAGCTGAGAGCTGCTCTGCCACCTCGTCAAGAATGCGCTGAGCGAAGTCTTCCTTAGACATGACAGCCTGCTCGCCACCGCCCTGCTGACGCATAGCAACATTGCCTTCAGCAGCCTCTTTTTCACCAACGATAACCATATAAGGGATGCGCTTCATCTCATTATCGCGAATCTTGCGGCCAATCTTTTCGTTACGATTATCCACCACAGCACGCACTCCCTTTGAACCGAGGAAACGACGAACCTCATCTGCATAGGCGTTATACTTCTCTGAAATAGGAAGGATAGCCACCTGATCAGGGGTAAGCCAGAGTGGGAAATGACCTGCGGTATGCTCGATGAGCACAGCAACGAAGCGCTCGAGAGAACCGAATGGTGCACGGTGAATCATTACAGGACGCTGCTTCGTGTTGTCCTCTGCTGTATATTCGAGGTCAAAACGGACTGGGAGATTGTAATCCACCTGGATAGTACCGAGCTGCCAACGACGTCCGATAGCATCCTTTACCATACAGTCGAGCTTAGGACCATAGAAAGCAGCTTCGCCTTCCTCCTGACGTGCGTCGAGTCCACGCTCCTTACAAGCATCGATGATAGCGTTCTCAGCAGATGCCCACATCTCATCTGTGCCGATATACTTTTCCTTGTCCTTAGGATCACGGAGAGAAATCTGGAATTCTACCTGATCATCCTTGAATCCGAAGATAGCGAATACAGCCTGAATGATATCGAGAACGCGGAGGAACTCACTCTTCACCTGGTCTGGACGGCAGAAGATATGAGCATCATCCTGGGTGAATGAGCGTACACGAGTCAAGCCATGAAGCTCACCTGACTTCTCATAACGATATACAGTACCGAACTCTGCGCAACGGAAAGGCAGATCCTTATAAGAACGTGGCTTCCAAGCGAAGACCTCACAGTGGTGAGGGCAGTTCATTGGCTTAAGCATATATTCCTCATCCTCTTCTGGAGTATGGATAGGCTGGAATGAATCCTTTCCGTAGTGAGCATAGTGACCAGAAGTAACATATAGGTTCTTAGAACCGATATGTGGAGTGATTACCTCCTGATAGCCGAAACGCTTCTGGATGGCACGGAGCATATCCTGAAGACGGAGGCGGAGATCAGTACCCTTTGGCAACCAGATAGGGAGTCCCTTACCTACGCGCTCAGAGAACATAAAGAGCTCCATCTCCTTACCAATCTTACGATGGTCGCGCTTCTTTGCCTCTTCGAGCATCACGAGATACTCATCGAGCATCTTCTTCTTAGGGAAGCTGATGCCGTAAAGGCGCTGCATCTGCTCGCGCTTAGCATCACCACGCCAGAAAGCACCTGCGATACTTGTCAGTTTTACTGCCTTGATAGAACCAGTAGAAACGAGGTGTGGACCCTTACAAAGGTCAGTGAAATTACCCTGAGTGTAAGTAGTGATTGTACCATCCTCAAGATCCTGGTCGATATGCTCGCACTTATAAGTCTGACCGTCAGCGCCAAAAGAAGCCAATGCGTCAGCCTTTGAGATTTCCTTGCGAACTACAGGCTCGTCCTTCTTAGCAAGTTCGAGCATCTTTTTCTCGATATTCGCGAAGTCACCTTCCTTGATCTGCTCTCCATTTGGAAGGAGTACATCATAAAAGAAGCCAGTCTCTACAGCAGGACCAAAACCGAACTGTATGCCAGGATAAAGCTCCTTGAGCGCCTCAGCGAGGAGGTGGGCACTGGTGTGCCAGAATGTATGCTTGCCTTCTTCATCCTCAAACTTATAGAGAGCTATAGTAGCATCCTCATTGATAGGACGGTTCAACTCTACGATTTCACCGTTTACACCGCAACTTACGATGCTGCGTGCGAGAGCTGGTGAGATACTCTCGGCAATCTGGTGACCTGTTACGCCCTGTTCGTACTCACGAACTGAGCCATCGGGGAAAGTAATATTGATCATATTGTCTTTTTATTATAATACTCTTATTTTGGAAAACAGCCGGCGACGCGACTGACGCGGGGGCCCTTCTTTGATGAAGAATAAGAAATGAAGAATGTTGATTGGCTAACACCGTTGGAATTCTTGCTTCTTATTCTTGTTTATATCAGCCGGACATGGCTGACACTGTGGCGTTTTGCAATATTGCTTTGTATCATGCTATATAGCATACTTCAATTTGCAAAAGTAATAATTATTTCCGAGAAAGGCGAATTTTTAACTTACTTTTTGCTATTTGCTTTGATAATACCATAGGCAGAATAGAGACCAAGTTCACCTGCCTTGCTCAAATCAGCAGTTCCTTTCACCTTGTCACCGGAATATATGTATGCCAATCCGCGGTTGAAATACGCTTCTGCGAGGTTGGAATCGATAGCAATAGCACGGGAAAGCATGGCTATAGCTTTGACATAATCCTTACGATGAGCAAGGAATGTGCCATGACAATAGAGTATATACGCATTGTCAGGGTCGAGACTTTCAGCCTTTGCAAAGTCAGCGTTTACGCTAATCTGTCGCAATGATGCCGTCTTAGGCGATGTACCTGTCTCATAATCCGCTTGTCTTGCATTGCAAACAGCACGCTGCCACCATGCAAGAACTGAAGTGGAATCAGCACTAATGCAAGCATCAGCATCCTTGAGGGCATCTTCATAGTTCTGACCTATTCCGCACGCCACACTTCTTGCAAGGACACATGCCACGGCGCGATCCACATTGGTAGTGGAATTGAGCAGCGTTGTCAGTGTATCTACAGCGTAGAACTGCTGTTGAATCTGAGCATCAGTCAGTTGTGGATTGAGCGTAGAAACCTTCAACTGTACGGCTGGCATCTGTTTGTTTACCTTATCTACAGTGGAATCAAACGGATGATAGTTGGTAAGACCATTCTTATAATCGAACAATGAGAGGCAGATATAAGGCTGATAACCCATTTCCGAACGATGATTCTGCACTTTACCTCGGTATTCACTCTTATATTCATGGTCATTGGAAGACTCATCTTCCACCACGATCTGGTCGTATTTATTCGGGTCTATCTCACTCTTCTTTCTGAGAGACTTCAGTTTTGCCCTACTCCATCGTGGCTGTTTACCAAGATGCTTATCCATCTGCGCCTTGAGGATACGGAATTCATCCATCTCAGCCTTTGCTGTCATACCGAGACGACGATAACATCCTGCACGATAATGCAGTCCAGTCCAGAAGTTCGGAAACTCTTTTATCACACGAGAATAGTCTCTAATTGCAGCACGAAGGTCGCCAGTACGGTCGAGAAGCGTTGCTCTATTGAAGAGCGCCATCATATTATCCGGTTCGAGAGAGAGAACATAATCAAAATCTTCGATAGCTCTATTATCATCACCCACCTGCTGGCGCAACAATCCACGATTGTAATGCGCGAGGAAATTGGTTGGTTCGAGATCAAGAGCAAGGTTATAATCCTCCATCGCGCCACGAAGATTATTAAGTCGCAACCTTGCTACAGCACGGTTGACATAATTATCCACCTTCTTGGGTTTCAAATGGATAGCCTTGCCGAAATATCCATCTGCATCTTTCCATTCACTCTTTGAGAGGGCGATATTTGCCCTTACGCTCCACGCTTCAGCATTATACTGGTCCACTTCGAGCGACTTATCCAACCATTCCGCTGCCTTCATCGTATCTTTCTGCTGGAGGAAGACTTCGGCTTTGAGCAAATATGGAGAAGCGAATTTCTGCCAATGCTGGATGATGGTATCGAGTTCGAGTTGTGCCCTTTCGTAATCTTTCATCTCCATACGGCAAACCGCACGGTTATACCAGAAATTCTGATTTGTGGGTTCCAAGCGAATAGCATGCTCATAATCGGCAATGGCTCCCTTATAGTTTTCCTGACGGATGCGGGATATTCCTCTTAAATCATATAAAAGAGGTATATAGGGATTGAGTTCTAATGCTTTTGTGGCATCAAACTCAGCTCCCGCGAAATCATCAAGATTGAATTTTGCTATTGCTCTCAACTGCCACGGTTCGTAAAGATACGGTTTCAAGGACAATGCTTGATTGAAATATTGTATGCCGAGGACGTAATCTTCATAATAGACGGCTACTCGTCCAGACATAATGAGACGATCGACATTATACTGTGCCGATGCTGTAAATGGCAGAAAAGCCAGGAGTAACAGCCAGAGGGTTCTCATTATGCTTTGCGCTTTGCTTATTATGATGATTGCTAAAGGAGGGCGTGGCTATTTGCGGATTGCCCGGTAACGCGGGCAACACAGTGGCGCCTGCTCTTTATATTGCCCGGTAATGCGGACAACACTGTGGCGAACGCTCTTTATATCGCCCGGTAATGCGGGCGACACGGTGGCAGACGCTGGTAATATCCACTATGAATGTGGGCAATATCAGGACTTGAATTACTTCAGGCGTGGCGTCTTCACTCTGTAACCACAGCGGAAACGACCCTGAAGAAGGGAGCGGAGCTTTGACTTAATCAACTGCTTACGAAGCGGAGAGATGCGGTCGATAAACATTGTTCCTTCGAGGTGGTCAAACTCATGCTGCATTACTCGTGCGAGATAGCCTTCCACCCACTCATCATGCTCCTGAAAATTCTCATCCATATACTTCACATGAACACGCTTAGGGCGAACCACCTTCTCATGAATAGCAGGGAGAGAGAGGCATCCTTCCTCAGAAGAATCAGTCTCAGAATCATCATATTCCACGATATGAGCATTATAGAACACCTTGCGGAAGTCCTTATACTCAGGGAAATCCTCAGAAATAACATCGAGATCGATGACCACTACGCGGATGTCACGACCCACCTGAGGTGCAGCAAGACCAATACCTTCGCTGTCAGCGAGAGTATCCCACATATTTTCAACAAACTGTTTCAGTTCTGGATAGTCAGCAGTAATATCCTGAGCTTCCTTGCGAAGCACTGGCTGACCGTAAGTATAAATAGGTAAAATCATTCTTTTTACTTTCAATAATCACTGATTGTCTTGTCCTATGGCATTCAGAATCCCTTGCGGCTTGCCATATAATCCTGCAGGATAATTGTGGCACTAATCTCATCCACGAGCGCCTTGTCCTGACGAGCTTTCTTCTTCAGTCCGGCATCCAACATGGTGCGATGCGCCAAGACGGATGTAAAACGCTCGTCATAATACTCAATTGGTATCTCCGGATGCGCTTTCTTCCACCTATTGACGAAAGCCTGCACGCGCTGAAGATTTTCGCTTGGAGCACCATTTGGCTGAGTAGGCTTTCCAATCACCACCCTTTCGACATTCTCACGTGAGATATACTCCTGCAGATAATCCCACAACAAATGAGTACTGACAGTGGCCAGTCCATTCGCAATAATCTGCAAAGGGTCGGTCACTGCCAGTCCAGTACGTTTTTTTCCGTAGTCTATAGATAATATTCGACCCACGTCAGCTTACTTATTAAAGAGAAGCCAAGCGTCAGGATAAGTAGCACGGAGCTGATTGCGGCTATTTACAGCATCTGCCTTGCTTGCAAATGTAGTAGCAACCACGCGATACATATTGCGAGCATTGTTGAAAGCGATCTGTGCCTGGTAGCCAGCATTGTTGAGAGTACGCTGAAGTCCTTCTGCATTAGCCTTAACGCCGAAAGAACCAACCACTACAGAGTAAGCCTTGAGGCCAGCACCATTTACCACGGTAAGGTTCTCCTGACGAACAGCCTCGTTGTCATAATTATCCACAACTTTTGTCTGGGTTGACTGTACAGGTGTCACAACTGGAGTCTCCACTACCTGCTGAGTAGGCTGCTGCTCGACAACCTGCTCCTGAGCCTTTGCCTTCTCATAAGCCTTGCGGTAAGCGCTCTCCTTAGAAGTTTTACAACTTGTCATAGCTACGACAGACAATACTGCTGCGCCAAGTACGAATAATTTCTTCATATCTTTATAAATTAATTTTTTGATTTGTATTTTCGCTGTTTGAATATTTTGCCCACAAAATTACAAAAAAACCTCTAAATCCGAATAAAGAACGCACATAAAGTTTGTTAAATCAGACATTAAACTGCCAAATAAAAGAAAAAGTCATGAAGGTTTAATGTTTTTAACATGAAAAAACTTGCCGTTAGGAAAAGATTTAGTATATTTGCACTTGAAAGAACAAACAATTTATTAACACTATAAAAACCCAAAGACTATGAAATCATTAGGTTATATTGGCGCATTCATCGGCGGTGCCGTTGCTGGCGCAGTAATAGGTCTCCTCGTCGCTCCTGAAAAGGGTTCAGACACTCGTACTAAAATCACTGGCGCAGTAAAGGATTTCTGCGACAAGCACGATATCAAGCTCACACGCAAGCAGGTAGAAGAGCTCGTGAGCGAGGTGCAGGAAGCTGACAGCGTAGAGTAAATTGCAGAGCCATCTCATGGCTTTGACAACACGATTTCCTTGTATGTCTTTCGCCGTCTTTTCTCTTTTTATCATGAACCGAAAGAGAATGACGAGCCAAAGACATACAAGGATATATAGACATTTCATAAAACAGACAAACATACGAACTGACAAAGCATGTTTTCAAACGACAACAACATAGAGTCTATAGCACAGTTGGTAGAGGAACTGAAGAAATACGGCAACCTCAAACTGGAGATTTTCCGCCTTGATGCGACAGAGAAGATAGTGAGAATCATCACCGCACTCATCCTCATCCTCGTGCTCTCACTGCTCTTCTGTGCGATTGTCACTTACCTCTCATTCGCCGGAGCCTACGCATTGGCGGCTATATTCGACTCAATAGTCACTGGTTTCCTCTGCGTATCAGGCTTTTATCTTCTTCTCTTCTTAATCGTTTACAACAAGAGGAAAGCATGGATTGAGCGTCCACTCGTACACTTCCTCGCAAGTATTTTATTAGAAAAATGATGACAGAAAATACTCCACACCAGCATTACAACTCGCTGCTTGCCATCCGTGCTCGCAAGATGGAACTGCAAAAGCAGCTGAACGAGCAAGAGAATAAGATTCATCGTCTCTGGCACGGACTCTTCCATGAAGAAAAAAGCAACC
>URJQ01000060.1 GCA_900548195.1 uncultured Prevotella sp. | reverse complement strand
GCTGCATCACAATAGAGCATAGCTATTATAAAAATAATTCTGATCACCTACTTATTCCCATCCGAAAACTGGCGTAACCTACTTTTTCCAGAACTTACTCGTAATATCCACGAGTTCCTTCCCATTATCCACGCGGTACATCCTCTGGTTAGTGGTGCGATGGTCGATTCCTCCCTTGGACTGAATATACGGACCAAGTTTCACGAAGTCGAAGTTCTTCAGATTTATGCTTTCTGACATCTCCTGACGTCCACTGTACCATGCGGTCTTAAGATGCGGCCATTTATCATGCACAAAAGCAGCAAGCGCATCCACTTCTTCCGGTTCGCCATCACCGCCCATAAAGGCTACGCAAGTGACATCATCACCATAATCTTCGAGCAAAGCCCCAAGTGTCATTATATTGAGCGGTGTCCCGATATCTTCCCACAGATATTCGCTGTGGCAGCCGAGACAATGACATGGGCAATTAGATATATTGACAGAAAGAGTGACCTCGTCAGGAACTTCCTGAAAGACCACTCCAGTATTAACATATTTCATTTCTACTATTAGAAAGCGAATAGAACATTATATTAAGTGGGTGGTCAAAATTATTATAACAATGAACTAAGACACATCAAATGAATCTCTTCATGTGTAAAAACAGTTCTGACCACCTACTTATTTCTTTATCTTTAGAAATAGCACAATCTTTAGGAAATAGCACGACAGAATTATGCCTACCTCTCCCCTATCGACAAAGATTTATTTTACATAGTTTAGACTGCCAAGCCATCACCACCTGCATAGAAGCGACGCTTTGCTTCCTCCTGACGAGGCTGTGAGAAATTGCTCACGCGCTTCAGATAACCGATGATACGTGTCATGTAGTCCACGTTTGTGGAATGACACTTAGGACACTCCTTGAGGTAACGCTTGTCGATACATCCACAGTCATTACAGATTGTGTTAGGAATATTGAATGTGAAATAGTTACATCCTTCCTTGGCAGCCACCTTGAGCAAGTGTCTGTACTGAGCCTGTGAGAGATGCTCTTCAAGGTTCATGTGAAGTGCTGATCCACCTGTAAGGTGCTCGATGTATGGTGCACCATGAAGTTTAAACTTATCTACGATGTTCAGACTTTCATCCTCTACTACATAGAAATATGAGTTGTAGCAATCGCGTGGCACAAAATATCCATCCTCACGATCCCACTTAGCATGCTTCACACCTACATTCTCGGCAGGAATCATCTCACAGTTGAAGAGCACATCCTTAGTGCGATACTGCTTATTGATACGCTCCACGATAGAGAGAACACCCTGTACAAACTCCTTATACTTATCATTAGGAGTTATTTCAAGTCCCATAAACTCAGCAGCTTCCACGAGTCCATTCACGCCAATAGTGAGATATTGGCGACTCATATTGATATAACCAGCATCAAAGAGTGGGAGCATGCCATGAGCCTGAAGGTCTTTCAGGTTTTCATTGTAAGCCAACTGCACCTTATGACAGAGGTCGATGACGTCTGCAAGATACTCCTTGTAATCCTTGCCATTGTTTACAGCATACTGGATGCAACGGTTGATATTGACTGTCAGCACTGACTTAGAACCAGTACTTACGCCACCAGCACCGAGAGTATAACTGAATCCGTTATCCTGGATTTCGTTGCGCAGACGGCAACAAGATGACAGAGAGTCTGCATTATCGCTCATATATGTGAAGAATGAATGTCCTTCTGCATACATTTCTGCAGCAAAGTCACCCCACTCCTTATCACGGCATTCGCCATTTTCAGCAAGAAGAGCCATTGTCTCTACAGGGAATGTGAGGACAGTCTTGGTGCGCTCCTTGTTAAACCACTTCATAAAGCGCTTCTGGAGCCATGAGAGTCCGTCCCAGTCTGGCTGACTTCCGTCTGGGAAATAGAAATTACCGAAGAGTGACTCGAAATAATAACGGTCATAATATGCCACATTCCAGAACACAGCCTGGAAATTGCGTGCTCCTGTAGGCTGGTTGATAGAATATACTATCTGCTCAAAGCAGTCGGTGATAATTTTGTCAAGGGTACGCTTACGCAATGAGAGGTCCACCACCTGGTCTGCCTTTGTCCAATAGTCAAGACCATACTCCTTACCAATGAAGTAATTGAGGTACATGAGGAACTCTGGTGTAGCGCAAGCTCCTGAGAGCATTGAACTGACAATGAACACCATATTTACAAAACCTCCGCAGAAAGACTTGAGGTTTGTTGGTGCTACTGAGTTACCACCGATTCCCATCGTTCCACCGATAAGCCAAGGATACATCGTAATAGAGGCGCAATAAGGCGCAATACTTGTCTCATCGTTCTTATATATAAAGTGGTGGGTCAAGAGATCGATGTATTTATCCGACAACTCCTTGCCATACATCTTCTTGATACGATTGGTCAGAAGACGACGGTTGAGACGGATAAAGTTTGACTTTGGCAGCTCACCTATCAAAGTTGCAATATTCTTATGCTCCACATTGGCATTAGCATCATACTTGGAACCTGTTGCTGCATTTGTAGCATCCATGTATGAAGTAAGAAAATTGAGTTTTTCCAAAGTCTCACGATCCTCAGAATGACTCTGACGATAAAGCATAAAACTCTTAGCCACCTTATAGAAGCCTTCCTTCATCAGTGCCACTTCCACCTGATTCTGGATGTCTTCCACTTTGATATCATCCTTTATTTCAAGATGGCTGATAATCTTTGAGATTGAGCCGATGCTATACGGTTCCTTAACTGCGTCAAAAGCCTTGATAATAGCAGTCATTATCTTATCCAGTGAGAACTGGTCACGTGAACCATCACGCTTAAGAATTGAAAAATTCTGAAATTCCATTTTGATTGATGAATATGTTTTTGTATGTTATTATTATCTGTAAGTGAATAAGTTAGGAAAGAATCGAGGTTAGACTTGTTAGGCGTATCGGGAAACTTTTTACCTTTTTGATTTTAAAAAGTTATCCGTTTTGGAAAACTTTTCTTTTCATACATCCCTTCTCTCTTATCCTTTTTTGTTGATTTTCGATTGCAAAGATACTACATTTTTTCCTATACTCAAAACAATTCCAACAAAACTTTGAGGGGGTAAAATAGTTTATATTTGAACTTCTCTTAGTAACCTTAACTTAGTCAACACCTTACCACATTTGGATAAAGAAAAATTATTTTTGCGACCAATTATCCTCCATCATACGACGAGAAGAAATTAAGCCACATCGCATCTTACAACGTTCAACTAAAGAAGCGTCAAGCCTTAGCCAGTTTCTTCGATTTACATATTTTTGCATTTGTTAAACAACAAGACTTTTCCACGACAAGACTTTTACAGAAAATCAAGACAAAAGCCACTAATTCTTACTTTCAAAAGCATAGAATCATGAGTCTGTAATGCGAAAGCATAGATATTGGGAGGTGAAAGCTTAGTTATTACACTGCGAAAGCTTAGCTTTTACAAGGTAATACCATAGCTTTTACAAAGTAATATCTTAGCTTTTTCTGTCCAAAAACTGCATTTTAGCCGCTTTTTGCGAACAAGCAACCTACCAATATCATCACAACACGCTGATACTCTACAAGTTATGAATTTAGCAAAATACTCACGAATTTCCCAACAACTTTCCTATTGCTCGCAAATTCTTCAAGGATTATGTTAAAAATACAAGATTATGAGTTCAAAAACTTAAGATTATGAATTCGAGAATCGATATTTTCTTCTCTCACAAGCACTCTTATTATCCAGAAATATTTTCCATTCCAAAAGACAACCAAGCAGAAAAGACAATAGCCAACCCGAGTTCCCCCAGATTGGCTATTGAATAATATTATTCTCAAAGAACTTGATTAAGTTCTGAGTGGAAGCTTACTTGTTTACCTGGAACTTGGTGCAACCATCTGCAAAGTATGCATTGATCTGGTTAGCAGCAGCGATACCAGCATTAGAGTTAGCCTCAGCTGTCTGAGCACCCATCTTCTTAGGAGTAGAGAAGTAGCGGCCTTCGAATGCAGCGAACTCAGCATCAGCATCAGGCTTGATGTCAGTAATGTACTTGAGATCAGTGCGTTCAGCGAGAAGCTTGAGAAGACCAGCCTCGTCAATAACTTCCTTACGAGCAGTATTGATAAGGATAGCACCCTTCTTCATTGTGCTGCAAAGGTCATAGTTGATGCTTTGCTTAGTCTCTGCAGTTGCAGGGATGTGGAGAGAAACGATGTCAGCCTCCTTGAAGAGCTCAGCCTGTGAAGCCATTGCCTTAACACCAGCAGCCTCAATAGCCTCAGCTGGACAGAAAGCATCGTATGCGATTACGTTCATACCGAAGCCCTTAGCGATGCGAGCCACGTTGCGACCTACATTACCGAAAGCAAGAATACCGAGAGTCTTGCCCATCAATTCTGTACCTGCCTTGCCATTGTAGAAGTTACGTACAGTGTAAACGAGGAGACCGAGAACGAGCTCAGCAACTGCGTTAGAATTCTGACCAGGAGTATTCTCAACCACTACGTTGTGGCTTGTAGCAGCAGCGAGGTCAACATTATCATAACCAGCACCTGCACGTACAACGATCTTAAGCTCCTTTGCAGCGTCGAGGACCTCAGCGTCTATCTTATCAGAACGGATAATGATAGCGTTTACGTCAGCCACAGCCTCAAGGAGCTGCTTCTTTTCTGTATATTTTTCGAGGAGAACAAGCTCGTGGCCTGCCTTCTCAATAACTTCCTTAATGCCAGCAACTGCTGCTGGAGCGAAAGGCTTTTCTGTTGCTATTAAAACTTTAGCCATAGTTTTTTATTTTTATTCAGTGACGGTGAAAAAATAAATTGGTATGATTTGAGCCTCATATTTTTGAGATATTTTCTTCACTCGAAGAGGGAGTATAGCGGGCTATATGACCGATGAGAGGGAAGAAAATAGCCAAAAAGATGAGGTTGAGAACAAATTGATATAGTACATTTTTCCCTCAAATCGTACCAAGTTGTTTTTTTACCGTCACTCAGGAGAATTTCTTCTCCTTAATACATCTGTTTAATACTGAAAATAATTGGTTTCAGAGACCCTAAAGCATATTAGTGCTTAGCCTCGAACTCCTTCATGCAAGCAACCAATGCCTCGCAGCCTTCGATTGTCATTGCGTTGTAGCAAGAAGCACGGAAACCACCAACTGAACGGTGGCCCTTAATACCAACCATACCACGCTCATTCATAGCGAAGTCGAGGAAGTCCTTTTCGAGTTCCTTGTACTCTTCGTTCATTACGAAGCAGATATTCATGAGAGAGCGATCCTCTGCATTGGTAACAGTACCCTTGAAGAGCTTGTTGCGATCGATTTCGTTGTAAACGATTTCTGCACGCTGCTGAGCGAGCTTATCCATAGCCTCTACACCACCATTTCTCTTAATCCAACGGAGAGTCTCAAGAGCAGAGTAGATAGGAACTACAGGAGGAGTATTGAACATAGAACCCTTCTCGACGTGTGTACGGTAGTCGAGCATAGTAGGAATCTGACGAGAAACCTTACCGAGGAGCTCATCCTTTACAATGATAAATGTAACACCAGCCATAGCGAGGTTCTTCTGAGCACCACCATAGATCATGCCATACTTGCTAACGTCGATAGGACGAGAGAAGATATCAGAAGACATATCAGCGAACAATGGAACTGGAGAATCGAGGTCCTTGCGGATTTCAGTACCGTAGATAGTATTGTTTGTTGTGATGTGGAAGTAATCAGCATCTGTAGGAATTACGTAATCCTTAGGGATGTATGTGTATGTAGCATCAGCAGAAGAAGCAACTTCTACTACCTCACCAAACAACTTAGCTTCCTTCATAGCCTTCTTAGCCCAAACACCAGTGTTGAGATAAGCAGCTTTCTTCTCAAGGAAGTTATATGGAATCATACAGAACTCGAGAGATGCACCACCGCCGAGGAAGATAACAGAATAACCCTCAGGAATATTGAGTAATTCCTTGAACAGAGCAACTGACTCATCCATTACCGGCTGGAAATCCTTGGCACGGTGAGAAATCTCCATAAGAGAAAGACCTGAACCATTGAAATCAAGACACTGAGCTGCTGTTGCCTCAATAACCTCACGTGGAAGCTTTGATGGTCCTGCATTGAAATTGTACTTTTTCATTGTTTAAAGATTTGTATAAGTTTAGATATTACGTTATATAACTCTAAGAAAATGTTTTTCTATTAGGTCGAAGATTAAGATACATCACTAACTATAATGCGATGCGAAGGTACAAAGAATTTTTGATTAAGCAAAATTCATTTGCACAAAAATGCCTCAACGACCTGTATTTCTGCACATTTTTAGTATTTTTATGATAAAATGACAGTTATGCTTGTCAAAATACCATACAACAGAATATTTCTCGCTGTCAGGCCAAGTACAGAGTTCAATTCTTTTCCTTCGCCTATTTTCATCATCTTCCTCCAAGACATAAAGTGGAGAGCAAGAATTATCACACACGAGACAATCATCGGAATTGTAAATGTGCAACAGAGATTTATTGCCAAAGCCACTGGAACTATCAGCAAATAGACAGCCGACATAGCTTTCCGACCTATCATCACGGCAAGCGTTTTCTTGTTGGCATGGCGGTCATTATCATAATCTCTATAGTTATTTATTATTAATAAGGTGTCGATTACCAGACCGCAAGCCACCGACATCCATACCGTTTGATCGAAAAGAGGATTAAAGGCACGGGAGAGTTCGACATAATAAGTACAGCAAACTGGTACTATTCCAAAGAACACCAGGACCAGAACGTCACCCAAAGCCATATAAGATAAGGTGGTAGTATAAAGAAAACAGAACACCACGCACAAGACTCCGACCATCATCATGTCCATCCCGCCATATAGAACGAGCGGCAGACCGACAAAGCAAGCCAAGACTGTGGTAATGCAAATCGCCCACAGCATAGCGTGGTCACTCACCCACCCTTCTGCGCAGGCACGCTTCGGACCGAGTCGGGTCTCATCGTCATTGCCTCGCTTGAAGTCAAAATAATCATTGATAAAATTGGCATCTATCTGCATTATGAAAGCGAACAGGAAGCAAAGCACAGCCGCAATGCAGTGAAAGCTCTCGCCTCCATCTTTCTTCCAAGCCAAAGCCGTAGCTATAAGCACCGGAACAGCCGCGGCAGACAAGGTTTTGGGGCGGGCTGCAAGAAGCCATGCCTTTGGACTATTTATCTTAATAATGTCATTATCCATGCAAAAAATCTTTAAAAACTTTGCAAAAGTAAACATTTTTAATTACATTTGCAAAAATAATCGACACTTTTTCTTATAATCTGACTCAATGTAGCTAAAAAATACATTGTTTTAACACCAAACATCCCTATGACAGGCAACAACGTCTCACTTGACCTTATGGAATTTATAGAGGGAAAAATCCTCCCAAAATATTCCGAATTTGATAAGGCACACAACATAGAGCACGTGACCAAGGTAATTCGCTCATCCATGAAACTTGCCCGCCAACTCGGTACGGACATCAATATGTCATACGCTATTGCCGCTTATCACGACATCGGAATGTCGGGACCACGCGCTCTGCACCATATCAATGGCGGCAAGATACTGCAAAATGATATGAGACTCAGAAAATGGTTCTCGCCCGCGCAAATAAAGATAATGAAGGAAGCTATCGAGGATCATCGCGCCTCCGCTTCCCATGAGCCGAGATCCATCTATGGAAGAATCGTGGCTGAAGCTGACAGAGACATTTCCGTAGATTCCATTTTCAGGCGCACTGTCCAGTTCGGATTAGAACACTATCAAGAAAAAAACAAAGAGGAACACTGGGAAAGATTCCTCGAACACATGATGCAGAAATACTCCATCAATGGATATATAAAACTTTGGATTCCCGGTTCAGAGAACGAAAAAAAACTCAATGAGATTCGTTCCATTATCGAAGATACAAGTTTGCTGAGGACATATTTCGACAGATTTTATGAAGAAGAAACGTCTTCTTTATAAAAAAAATCCACAAAATGTTTTGCTGAATGAATAAAAATACGTACCTTTGCATCCAGTTTATCAACTTCTGCGTTTCCCATAAGTTCATTATCCCCTTTGGAAACGCATTCCCCAATCGAAATATATTTGTTCATAACACAAAACATACATCAATATAATATGTATAGTAAAGACGAACTTTTAGCAAAGTCACCGGAAGAATTGGAGACCATCGCAAAGGCTTTAGGCTCTAATCTGACTGCTGCTGATGGCGTAGAGGCTCTCGCTTCTTACATCATCGGCGACTTCGACTTTGACGCAGAGAAAGAAGAAAAGCCTAAGAGAAAAACACGAATAAAGACAACAGTCTCAGATGAAGAACCAACAGAAGAGGCTCCTAAGAAGAAACGTGGACGCCCTTCCAAAAAAGCTCTCGAAGAAGCTGCCGCTTTAGCTGCACAAAAGGCTCAGGAGGAATTGGAGCAGATTACAGAGACAGAAGCATCTACTCCCGAAGAAGGAACCGAAGATATTGTAGCTCCGGCTCCTAAAAAGAGACGTGCACGCCGCACTAAGGAGGAAATCCTTGCGGCTGCTCAAGCAAAGGCTGAAGCTCTCTCCCTCAACAATCAGAAAAAAGCTGTCGTACAGCGCGAACTGGAATTTGAAGAAAATGAGCACAATAATAATATTGCTCCATCCAATGACGTTGAGGTACCAGATTTTCTCAAGACTGACACAAACTCTACAGATACTGAAAACCCAGAAGATGAGACTGTAATTACAGAGACTTCTGAAAGCGAAAACGACCTCCTATCTCAGCTTCAGGCTAAGGTACAGGCACACAATGCTGCCGAAGAAGACCTACAAGAGCCTGCTGGAGTATGGGAAGGCGACCCTGGCGACGGTACAGATTTCATTACTGTAATCGACCTCCCTGTAGAAGACCATTATGCTAACGTGGAATACGACATCTTCGACAATCCTACTTCTATGGTAGAGCAGTATCCTTTAGGAAGTTCTACTTCATCACAGAAGGAGTCTGTTTATGATTTCGACGATATCGTAACCGCTAATGGCGTCCTCGAAGTGATGCCTGATGGATATGGATTTCTGCGCTCAAGTGATTTCAATTACCTCTCTTCTCCTGACGACATCTTCTTGACTGTCCAGCAGGTAAAGAAGTATTCCCTGAAGACTGGCGACGTCGTTCAGTGTCATGTGCGTCCTCCAAAGGAAGGAGAAAAGTATTTCCCTCTGACAAGTATTGACAAAATCAATGGAAGAGACCCTGAAGAGATTCGTGATCGCCTTGCTTTCGAGCATCTTACTCCTCTGTTCCCTAATGAGAAATTCGACCTCTGTGGAGACCCAAAGACTACAAATCGCTCCACCAGAGTCGTAGATCTCTTCTCCCCTATTGGTAAAGGACAGCGTGCTCTTATCGTGGCTCAGCCTAAGACAGGTAAGACTATCCTCATGAAGGATATCGCCAATGCCATCGCTGCCAATCATCCTGAGGCTTATCTTATGATGCTTCTCATCGACGAACGTCCTGAAGAAGTAACGGATATGGCACGCACTGTCAATGCTGAGGTTATCGCCTCTACATTCGATGAGCCTGCAGAACGCCACGTCAAGATTGCTGGCATCGTGCTCGAAAAGGCAAAACGTCTCGTAGAGTGCGGTCATGATGTCGTCATTTTCCTTGATTCCATCACCCGTCTCGCTCGCGCTTACAATACTGTAGCTCCTGCTTCTGGCAAGATTCTCACCGGTGGTGTGGACGCAAACGCATTGCAGAAGCCTAAGCGTTTCTTCGGAGCAGCACGTAATATCGAAGGTGGTGGCTCGCTTACTATTATTGCTACTGCTCTTATCGATACCGGCAGCAAGATGGATGAGGTAATCTTCGAGGAATTTAAAGGTACTGGCAACATGGAACTCCAGCTCGATCGTTCTCTTGCCAACAAGCGAATATTCCCTGCTGTCAACCTTGTACAGAGCAGCACTCGTCGTGACGACCTGCTCCACGACAAGACTACACTCGACAGAATGTGGATTTTGCGTAAGCATATCTCGGATATGACTGCATTTGAGGCTATGAACCTCATCGACAATTCTCTCAACCATACTCGAAGCAATGAGGAATTCCTTGCTTCTATGAATAGTTAATTATCAATATTATAGGCTCTACAGGTTAAACGACCCTGTAGAGCCTATTCTATATACATATAAAAAATATCGAAATAAAATAGATATAAACGATATTTATTTTGAAGATTTTTTATTAACTTTGTACCCAATTTGGGCAAACCCTTTTTATAATAGCAAAAAGATAAGATATAACAAGGTCAAACTTAACACTTAAACACCAATGAATAAAAAGATCAAAAAAGTCCTCGTACTCGGTTCCGGTGCTCTTAAAATCGGACAGGCAGGTGAATTTGACTACTCTGGTAGCCAGGCCCTCAAGGCTCTTCGCGAAGAAGGTATTAGCAGCGTTCTCGTAAACCCTAACGTCGCTACTATCCAGACCAGCGAAGGTATCGCTGACAAGGTCTATTTTCTCCCTGTAACTGAGTATTTCATCACAGAAATCATCAAGAAAGAACGTCCTGACGGCATTCTCCTTGCATGGGGTGGACAGACTGCACTCAACTGCGGTACCGCTCTATACAAGAATGGTGTCTTCGAAAAGTACGGCGTTGAAGTACTGGGTACAAGTGTTGAAGCTATCATGAACACCGAGGATCGCGACCTCTTCGTTCATGAACTCAATAAGGTTGACCTCAAGGTTCCTGTTTCTCAAGCATGTGAGAACATGGAGGACGCCATCGCAGCAGCTCGCAAGATTGGCTTCCCTATCATGATTCGCTCCGCTTATGCCCTCGGTGGTCTTGGATCTGGCGTATGTAAGGACGAAAAGGAATTCAGAGAGATTGCTGAGTCTGCATTCACTTTCGCACCACAGGTTCTCGTAGAAGAGTCACTGAAAGGATGGAAAGAGATAGAATTTGAGGTAATTCGTGACGCTAACGACCATTGCTTCACAGTGGCTTCAATGGAAAATTTCGACCCACTCGGCATCCATACCGGTGAGTCTATCGTTGTAGCTCCTACCTGCTCTCTTACCGATGACCAGGTCAAGATGCTTCAGGAGATTGCTGTAAAGTGTGTACGCCACCTTAAGATTGTAGGTGAGTGTAACATTCAGTATGCTTTCAACGCTGAGACAAACGACTATCGTATCATCGAGATCAATGCTCGTCTCTCTCGTTCTTCTGCTCTTGCATCAAAGGCTACTGGCTATCCTCTCGCTTTCGTTGCAGCTAAGATTGCTCTCGGCTACACTCTTGACCAGATAGGAGAAATGGGTACTACCAACTCTGCTTATGTTGCTCCTTCTCTCGACTATATGATTTGCAAGATTCCTCGTTGGGATCTCACGAAGTTTGCAGGTGTAAGCCACAAACTTGGCTCATCAATGAAGTCTGTAGGTGAGATTATGTCCATCGGTCGCTCTTTCGAAGAAATGCTTCAGAAGGGTCTCCGTATGATTGGACAGGGTATGCATGGCTTCGTAGGCAACGACCATACTAAATTTGACAACATAGATGAAGAACTCGCAAACCCTACCGACCTTCGCATTTTCGCTATCGCACAGGCTTTGGAAGAGGGTTACACCATCGAGCGCATCTATGAGCTCACTAAGATTGACCCTTGGTTTATCGAGCGAATGAAGAACATCGTGGACTTCAAGAAGAAGCTCGAAGGCTACAATTCTCTCGAAGAAATCACTCCAGAGGTTATGCGTCAGGCTAAGGTTCTCGGATTCTCTGACTTCCAGATTGCTCGTTTCGTAATAAAGCCTAAGGGTGGCAACATGGAAAAGGAAAACCTTGCAGTACGTAATTACCGTAAGCAGCTCGGTATTGTCCCTGCTGTCAAGAGAATACCTACCGTGGCAAGCGAGCATCCTGAACTGACAAACTATCTCTATATGACATATGCTGTAGAAGGAAGCGACATCAACTTCTACAAGAATGAGAAGTCTGTCATCGTACTTGGCTCTGGTGCTTACCGCATTGGCTCTTCTGTAGAGTTCGACTGGTGCTCTGTTAATGCTATCAATACTGCTCGTAAGTTGGGTTATAAGTCCATCATGATCAACTATAACCCTGAGACAGTCTCCACCGACTATGATATGTGCGACAGACTTTATTTTGATGAGCTGTCATTCGAGCGTGTTCTCGACGTAATAGACCTCGAATCTCCTCGTGGTGTCATCGTTTCCGTTGGCGGTCAGATTCCTAACAACCTCGCTATGAAGCTTCATCGTCAGGCAGTGCCTATCCTCGGAACATCTCCTGTAAGCATCGACCGTGCTGAGAATCGTGGTAAGTTCTCTTCTATGCTTGACCAGCTCGGCATCGACCAGCCTAAGTGGAGCGCTCTCACATCTATGGATGATGTAAGCAAATTCATTGATGAGGTAGGTTATCCAGTGCTTGTTCGTCCTTCTTACGTACTGTCTGGCGCAGCCATGAACGTATGTCATAACGACGAAGAGCTTAAGCGTTTCCTTGCAGCAGCATCTGAAGTTTCTAAGGAATATCCAGTTGTTATTTCTCAGTTTATGACTGAAACCAATGAGATAGAGTTCGACGGTGTAGCACAATGTGGTGAAATCGTAGAATACGGTATCTCTGAGCACGTAGAGTATGCAGGTGTTCACTCTGGTGATGCTACAATGACATTCCCAGCACAGCAGATTTCTTTCGCTACAATGCGTCAGATAAAGAAGATTTCTCGCGCCATTGCCAAGGAGCTCAATATCTCTGGTCCTTTCAATATCCAGTATCTTGCAAAGGGTCGCGACGTAAAGGTTATCGAGTGTAACCTCCGTGCTTCTCGCTCATTCCCATTCGTCAGCAAGGTGCTCAAGCGCAACTTCATCGAGACAGCTACCCGCATTATGCTCGACGCTCCTTATCAGAAAGCAGAGAAGTCTGTATTTGACATCGACCGTATGGGCGTTAAGGCAAGCCAGTTCTCATTCAATCGTCTCCAGAATGCTGACCCAGTACTCGGTGTTGACATGAGTTCTACTGGTGAAGTAGGATGTATCGGTGACTCTTTCGACGAGGCATTGCTCAATTCTCTCATTGCTACAGGCTACAAGATTCCTTCTAAGGACAAGGGCGTAATGATTTCTTCTGGTAGTGCAAAGGAGAAAGCATCTATGCTTGATGCCGCTCAGGCTCTGACTAAGGCTGGATATAAGGTATATGCCACCCAGGGCACAGCCGATTATCTCAATGCCAACGGCGCCAAGGCTATCGCTGTAGGATGGCCTGACGAGGACGGTTCTAATGTCCCTAACGTAATGGATATGATAGCGAGCCATGAGTTTGACCTCATCGTAAACATTCCAAAGAACCACTCTTCTCGTGAATTGACCAACGGATATAAGATTCGTCGTGGAGCAATCGACCACAACATTCCACTTATGACCAACGCTCGCCTCGCTTCTGCCTTCATCGAAGCATTCTGCCGTATTGGCATCGAAGACCTTCAGATTAAGGCTTGGCAGGATTATGAGTAAGTCATCACCATGCGAAAGCATAGTTATCACGCAGTAAAAGCACTCTTTTCTCTCTGACAGAAAAGCATTTATACGACAGCTGGTTTGAGTTTTCTTCTCAAGCCGGCTGTTTGTTTTTGGCATTAAAGAGGGCGCACAGAATGACTATATTAGTAGGTAAGTAGGTGATCAAAATTATTTTGATTACATACTTGTCATCATCTACTTATATCGTCAGCATCCATCAAAACCATATCTATAATCAATAATTATCCTTATTTATTCGTTTATTAAGAAAAAAAACTATAACTTTGAACCTCAAAACCGACTAAACTGTCTATAAAGACTGTGACAGTCAGACTATTCACATTCGTTGGCGGACAACATACGCGATAATATATCTCCGGAATGAAAAAAAAACATTTGGACACATGATGAATTAGTGCTTGCTCTGGCGCTATACTTCCAACTTCCATTTGGCAGATTAAATCGCTGTACTCCAGAAGTAAAAGAATTAGGAAGACTATTGGGAAGAGGTGAAAACTCTGCAGCAATTCGTCTTACTAACTTTGTTGCTTGCGATCCATATATTCTATCCACTGGTCGTCATGGAATGACAAGTGGAAGAAACGTATGTATGCCCGTATGGGAAGAATATGCCAACGATAAAGAAAGACTATTCAAAGAGGCGGCGGAAATCAAAGCACGCATTCAGCAAAAATCCTTAGAGCAAACACTTGATATCAAAGATTCAGACCTTATAGGTACTACAAAGGAAGTGATAATACGTCAAAGGGCCAATCAGAATGTATTCCGCACGATGATACTCAATAACTATAATTGCCAATGTGCTATCACTGGAATAAATGATTCACGCCTCCTTAATGCAAGCCACATCATTCCTTGGGCAGAGAGAGAAGACACCCGACTAAATCCAGAAAATGGGATTTGTCTATCTGCGCTTTATGATAGAGCGTTCGATAAAGGTCTGATAACCATACGCCCTGACGACTATACCATCATGATTTCTCCCTCTTTAAGGGACACTCTGACGCAAAATGTGTTTGCAGAACATTTCGGAAAGATAGAGAATAGGCAAATAATTCTTCCAGAAGAACATCTACCTAATAGATCATTCCTACAGTATCACGCAAAGAATATATATATAAGATAAGTATGCAGAATCCTAACATCTCAACCGGAGTCTATGAACAAATAATCAATCGCCTCTTCAAATTGAAATTGGATGAGGTAGATGCAGATCGTTTGGCATCTGAATACCCCAATGTCTGAGGCTACTTATGCCTTTGCCAGTCAATATAAAGCTATAGGATAATGGAAAAGAAAAGACAGATAGAAGTGGTGGCTGCAATAATCACTAATAATAATAAGGTATTCGCTACACAGCGTGGCTACGGCGAATGGAAGGACTGGTGGGAGTTTCCTGGTGGAAAAATGGAAACTGGGGAGACTCCTGAGGATGCTCTTTGCAGAGAAATACGTGAAGAGTTGGCTACAGAAATCACAGTGGGAGAATTGCTTACCACCGTGGAATATGATTATCCTAAGTTTCATCTTATCATGCATTGTTACATTTGCAAGATAAAGGAAGGACATCTCACCCTACTGGAGCATGAAGCCGCCCGCTGGCTGACAAAGGAAGACTTCGACTCTGTCCGCTGGCTTCCGGCTGATGAAGAGGTAATCAAAGCATTGAGAGAGCGAAACTCCTGATTTCTGCTTTGACTTATCTTTTTTAGGCATAGAAAAAAGGCAATGGGATGAATGTCTTTTTCCAAAGAAAAAATCAAAAAAAAGCGGGATTATTGCTCTTTAACTCATTATTTTTTGTAATTTTGCAAAATGGCATAAATGGTTATATCTGATTGCGATGTAACCGTGTGCTACGAAATTTAATACCAATTTAAAAAAACATGAGAAAATGGAAGTAAAGGAAGGATTTATGCCCTTCATGGGCTATCAGACGTATTATCGCATCGTAGGAACTACCGAAGAAGGCAAGAGTCCTATTATCCTCTTGCATGGCGGACCTGGCAGTACTCACAATTATTTTGAACTATTGGACAGAGTGGCAGAAACAGGCAGAGCTGTCATCATGTATGACCAGTTGGGTTGTGGTCAATCTTTCGTGGAAGGACATCCTGAACTCTGGACTCCTGAGACGTGGCTCAACGAACTCTGTGCTCTCATCGATCATCTCCATATAGAGCATTTCCATCTCCTCGGACAGTCTTGGGGCGGTATGCTCACCATCATCTATCTGATGGAGAGACAAGCCAAGGGCGTGAAGAGTGCTATCCTCAGCAGTACGCTTTCGAGCAGCAAACTGTGGGGCAGCGAGCAGCATCGCATGATAAAGTTTATGTCGGAAGAAGACCAGCGTGCCATTGCAGAGGCAGAGGCTACTGGAAACTTCTCAAGCGAGGCTTATATCAAGGCTAATGCGCATTTCATGCTTCAGCATTGCGCTGGGGAGGTGACAGAAGATAGTCCTGAGTGTCTTCGCAGAAAGAAGCGTGCTGGCGCAGAGGCTTACCTTTACGGCTGGGGACCTAATGAATATAATCCTACTGGTTCGCTGCGCGATTATGATTACACTGCCCGATTGGGCGAGATACAAGTGCCATGTCTGGTAATGAGTGGCACTGACGATCTCTGCACTCCTTTAGTGGCAAAGACCCTCTATGACGGCATTCCTGATTCCAAATGGCATCTCTTCGTAGGGGCTCGCCACATGCCATTTGCCGAGCAGAATGATGAGTATTGTCAGGTACTCGAAGAATGGCTTGCAGAGAAAGATTGATAATGTGGTGTAGTTGGCTGGTTGGTTGTTTAGTTGTTTAGTTGTTTAGTTGTATGGTTGATTGGTACTGTCTTCCAGACAGCCGTCTCTCTCTTTCATGTAATCCCGAGACTTCGTCCCGGGTAATCACCTTGAAAAGCTGATTCTAAATGCTTTATTAAATCAAAGCTATATTTTGAAAAGGAAACGTAATGAGCGGGGATTCAAATAATGCATTAAAATATTCGCTATTTAAATTTCCTCAAAAACATAATATGCCCACATTTTTCGATTTGCGCCATCCCACATAGTGAAAGCTATGTGGGATGGCAAATACTCAGTTGTTGCCGAAGTTGAATGCTGATGCATTCGGGGTTTTTTCTGCGTTTGCCTTCTGAGTCTCTTCGGTTGAGATATCGCTTTTAACTGTGAGATCGATCCATTCTGTAATTTTATTCACTTTTTCTTTGTATCTCGTAAAAGCGTTTTCCATATCATTGATCTTTTGCATAAGAACCTTACTCGCTTCGCCGACATAGGTATTTTCAAGCCCCGTTATTGCTTTTTTTGCGTTCTGGAGAAGTTTATAAAGATCATCGTTGTCATTGTTGATTGTATCCTTAGCCCTGATCAGCTCTTCAGAACTAAATTTAATATTTCCGGCCATAGTCTTTCTCCTCTCTTGACTTAGATGTTTGAAACTCTTTGCTTGTTGCCTTTTTCTGTCTCTTTGTATGCGGCGCTTGACTGCTCAAGATGCGTTGCAAACTTGTCAAGTGCTTCTTTCATCTCGGCGAAATTCTTCTCGTAGGGTGTAACTTTATTAATGAATTCATCAATATCTTCACCCTCGTTTACGCCACTCTTAATTGCTTTAATTGTAGCAAAGAGACTAGCGTATTTTTCACCATACTGTGTCGCGATACTTGAAACTGTGTTTTTTGCGCTATCAAGCTCCGATGTCTGAACTCGATAAACTGTTGCCATGTTTTTTTCCTCCTTAAATTTATACAATATTATTTTATCTAACAATTGAATATTTTTCAACTGTTTTGGCTTATTTTGTTATAATTTTACTTTAATTATTATTAATTACCACTTTTTTTAATAATTTCTTCTGCGATTGATTTTGGTACTTCTTCATAATGATCTGCAACCATTTGGAAAGAACCTCTACCTTGAGTATTACTTCTTAATGAAGTAGCATAACCAAACATTTCAGCAAGTGGAACCATAGCAACGATTGAAAGAGCATTACCTCTCGATTCATTACCCATTGGTTTTCCTCTTCTTGATGTAAGGTCACCCATAACGTTTCCTAAATATTCTTCAGGAACAACT
>URJQ01000059.1 GCA_900548195.1 uncultured Prevotella sp. | reverse complement strand
TTTACGGATTTTCCTCTATATGCACCCTGCGCCCTGTACCAACGGTCACCGACCGAAGGGAAAGGTAAAGGGCGTATTGGGTAATTTCGACCACCTGCTTTACAGTGATCCGCATTCGTCTCCACCAAGGAACACTCTCCTGATAATCGGGGAAGTATAAGCGTAAGGGATGTATTCCAGCGACGGAATCGGTTCGGTGATATAGAAATTAGCCACCTTTCCCACTGCAATGCTTCCGTAATTCTCGCTTTCACCCATGGCATAAGCAGAGTTTATCGTAGCCGCATTGAGGGCTTCAGACGGGAGAAGACGTAGCTTGATGCAAGCAAGTGAGACGATGAATTTCATGTCTCCGGAAGGGGTAGAGCCAGGATTGTAGTCACTTGCCACAGCCACAGCGAGTCCGCTGTCCACCATCTGTCTCGCCTTGCCGTAAGGAAGGTTGAGGAAGAATGATGTGCCAGGCAGGACAGTAGGCATCGTGTCGGTGCCACGAAGAATCTCTATCTCTTCCACTGTCATGCTCTCAAGGTGGTCAACCGACAGCGCACCATACCTTACGCCTATTTCCACGCCACCAGAAGAAGCCAGTTCGTCAGCATGAATCTTTGGTTTCATGCCCCATTTGTCAGCGGCTTCGAGGATTCGTGCGGTCTCGGAAGGGGTGAAGAATCCCTCGTCGCAGAACACGTCAACGAAGTCAGCGAGCTTCTCTCTTCCCACTTCTGGAATCATTTCATTGACCACGAGGTCAACATAGTCAGCCTGCGTGAAGCCTCTTCCCACGGCATGTGCTCCGAGGAAGGTTGACTTGATGCGCAGAGGCGTGCTTTCCTTCAGACGACGGATTACCCGAAGCATCTTCAGTTCGTCCCCGGTGGTGAGTCCGTAGCCGCTCTTTATCTCTACGCATCCCGTTCCCTTCAGCATTATTTCCTCGGCACGATGCTTTGCGGCATGATAGAGTTCATCCTCCGAAAGGGTGTGCAGCAGGTCAGCGGAATTGAGTATTCCGCCTCCGCGCTTGGCTATTTCGGCATAGCTGAGTCCGCAGATCTTATCGACAAACTCCGCTTCTCTGCTTCCGGCAAAGACGATATGAGTATGCGGGTCGCACCATGAAGGCATCACGCATCCACCTTTAGCGTCAATCCTTTCTTCGGCAGTAATGCCATCTGCAGGCATTTCGCTCATCTTTCCCCATGCTTTAAACATGCCGTCTTCCATCAGAAGCCAGGCATTGTCCAGGGTGTCGAAATGCGACATATCCTTGCCGGCGAGACGAAGTTTATGCTCCGTATCGAGTCCGGCAAGGATAGCGATATTTGTTATGAGTTTTCTCATTTACTTAAGAGATCAAAATTATTTTCTCAGGAATTCGATAGAGTGCTGGATGTGTGGGTACATCACCTCGTCATTGACGATGAATGGCACTACCTTACGATATTCATCAAACAGTTTCTCGATGACAGGAGAAGACTTCTGAGGGCGACGGAATTCCAGAGCCTGTGCGGCATTGAAGAGCTCTATGGCAAGAACACGCTCCACATTGAGCACTATCTTATAGAGCTTTATTGCTGCATTAGCACCCATGCTGACGTGGTCTTCCTGTCCCTGAGAAGACGGAATGCTGTCGATAGAAGACGGTGTGGCAAGGCTCTTGTTGAGGCTTACTACAGACGCAGCGGTGTATTGAGCAATCATGAAACCGCTGTTCAGACCCGGTTTTGCAACAAGGAAGCTTGGCAATCCGCGAGTGCCAGAGACGAGCTTGTAGATACGTCGCTCGGAAATGTTGGCAAGTTCGCTCAGTCCGATAGAGAGGAAGTCCATCGGCAATGCTATAGGCTCGCCGTGGAAGTTGCCTGCAGAGATGATAAGGTCTTCGTCCGGGCAGACAGTAGGATTGTCAGTGGCGGAATTTATCTCGGTGTCAATGACTGACTTTACATAGGCTATGGTGTCCTTGGCGGCTCCATGCACCTGCGGGATGCAGCGGAATGAATAAGGATCCTGCACGTAATCCTTAGGAGTAGCTGCTATTTCACTGCCTTCCAGCAGTTCCATCATGCGTGCGGCAGTGTCGAGCTGACCCTTATGAGGACGTACTACGTGGACAGCCTTGGTGAAAGGAGAGAGCAATCCGTGGTATGCGTCGAGAGACATGGCTGCAATTCTGTCAGACCAGTCGCTGAGCTTCTGCGCCTTGAGCAGTGACCATACGGCAAAAGCACTCATGTTCTGCGTGCCGTTGAGCAGTGCAAGACCTTCCTTTGAGACGAGCTGGATAGGCTCCCAGCCGAATTTCTCCAGCATCTCAGCGCCGCTTATCACTTCGCCCTGGTATTCCACTTCACCCAGACCTACGAGCGGCAGGCTCATGTGGGCAAGCGGAACGAGGTCGCCTGAAGCACCGAGAGAACCCTGCATATAGACTACAGGATAGATGTCATTATTGAAGAAATCCACCAGACGCTGCACAGTGTCGAGTTTACAGCCAGAGTAACCGTAGCTCAATGACTGCACCTTGAGCAACATCATCATCTTTACGATGTCGTTAGGCACACGGTCGCCTACGCCACAAGCGTGAGACATCATCAGGTTTATCTGGAGCTGGGCGAGCTGGTCAGGATTTACGGAAACGTCGCAAAGCGAACCGAAACCAGTGGTAACGCCATAGACAGGACGAGTGGTCTTGGCAATCTTCTCGTCAAGGTATTCACGGCAGCGGATGATGCGATTGCGTGCATCGTCGCTGAGCTCAAGTTTGTAACCGTTATATACTACCTCACCGATACGCTCGATGGTGAGATGTTCTGCTGAAATTTTATGTATCATGGTGTGTATTTAATTATCAAGAAAGTGGGAAGCGGTTTTCTTGCCCACCTGTCAGCAGGAGGCAGGGTTGTTATGGTACTGCCTTCTGCCGACAAAAGGATTTAGAATTTATTGATTAACTCGTCATCTACGAGACTTGGCATAGTGACAGTGAAGCCTGGTGTGCGAAGCATTTCGCGCTCTATACTGCTCATTGAGCCATCATTGCGTGCCCAACTACGGCGTGCGATGCCATTGTTCACATCCCAGAAGAGCATCTCGCGGATGTGGCGAGCTGAGTCTTCATCGCCATTGATGACCATACCGAAGCCGCCATTGATTACTTCTCCCCAGCCTACGCCGCCACCATTGTGGATGGAAACCCATGTGGCGCCGCGGAAAGAGTCGCCGATGACATTCTGTACAGCCATGTCAGCGCAGAACTGAGAACCATCATATATGTTGCTGGTCTCACGGAAAGGAGAGTCAGTGCCAGATACGTCGTGATGGTCTCTGCCCAATACGATAGGTTTGCTTATCTCGCCACGCTCGATAGCTTCGTTGAAGGCAAGCGCAATCTTCGTTCTTCCCTCGCAGTCAGCATACAGTATGCGAGCCTGAGAGCCCACTACGAGCTGATTCTTTCCTGCCTCGCGAATCCAGTGGATGTTGTCAGCCATCTGTCCCTGTATCTCTTCAGGAGCATCAGCTTTGATTTCTTCCATCACCTCAGCAGCGATGCGGTCGGTAGTCTCAAGGTCTTTAGGGTCACCAGAAGTACAAACCCAGCGGAAAGGACCGAAACCGTAGTCGAAGAACATAGGTCCCATGATGTCCTGTACATAAGAAGGATAACGGAACTTGCCATCAGGCATTACTATGTCAGCGCCGGCACGCTTTGACTGCAGTAGGAAAGCATTGCCATAGTCGAAGAAATACATTCCTTTCTCCGTGAGACGGTTGATTGCAGCGACCTGACGACGCAGTGATTCCTGCACGAGTTCGCGGAATTTATCAGGTTCCTCAGCCATCAGTCGCTTAGACTCTTCGAGTGAAACGCCTACAGGATAGTAGCCACCAGCCCAAGGATTATGGAGTGAAGTCTGGTCGCTGCCCAAATCTACGTGGACATTCTCATCAGCAAGACGCTCCCAGAGGTCAACCACATTGCCTACGTAAGCCATGCTCACCGTGTGCTTCTCAGCCACAGCTTTGCGGATAGCAGGAATGAGTTCGTCGAGATTATAGTGGAGTTCATCGACCCAACCCTGTTCGTAACGCTTTTCAGCAGCGAGAGGATTTATCTCAGCCACAACGCTTACCACGCCAGCGATGTTTCCAGCTTTAGGCTGAGCGCCTGACATACCTCCAAGACCAGAAGAAATAAAGAGCATACCGTGGATATCGTTAGGCTCGCCCTCCTTCTTCATCTGCTTACGAGCAGCATTAAGCACGGTGATAGTGGTGCCATGAACGATGCCCTGAGGACCAATATACATGTAAGAGCCGGCTGTCATCTGTCCGTATTGGCTCACTCCGAGAGCATTCATGCGCTCCCAATCATCAGGCTTAGAGTAGTTTGGAATAACCATACCATTGGTTACAACCACGCGAGGCGCGTTCTTATGAGATGGGAACAAGCCCATAGGATGACCAGAGTACATCACGAGAGTCTGCTCGTCAGTCATCTCACTCAGATATTTCATTGTGAGGCGATACTGAGCCCAGTTTTGGAAGATAGCGCCGTTTCCGCCATAGACTATCAGTTCGTGAGGATGCTGAGCCACAGCAGGGTCCAGATTATTCTGTATCATGAGCATGATAGCGGCAGCTTGCTCCGACTTGTGAGGATATTCGTTGATAGGGCGTGCATGCATCTCGTAGCGAGGGCGATAGCGATACATGTATATTCTGCCGTATTCGTGCAGTTCCTCCATAAATTCAGGAGCCAACTGTTCGTGCAGATGCTTTGGGAAATATCTCAGCGCATTGCGCAGAGCGAGTCGTTTCTCCTCAGGAGTGAGGATATCCTTGCGCTTAGGAGCATGGTTTATCTCTTTGTCATAAGGCATTGCCTCTGGCAGTGAGTCAGGGATACCCAGGCGGATTTCCTTCTGAAATTCTTCTTTTGTCATAGGTAGTATGTTGTTTAGGTGAGAAAAGACCTTTCCCTTCCGTTATGGAAAGGTCTCAATATTAACTAATCATTTTCTCCACAGTAGCTGTAATCTCTTTCTCTTCAGCATTAGCCTTCTCAATGATGGCATTAGCCTCAGCGATAAGAGCCTCAGCCTTCTGGCGGTCCTTGAGCGAGGAAGCGTTGATCTTGACGTTCATTCCTGCGCCTATTACAGCTGCACGTGCTGCCAAAGCGCCTACTCCAGCATCAGATACACTGTTAGGATTGCCCTCTGCCACCATCTTACGGCACAATTCAAATACCTTTACGGAAGCCTTCATAGTCTCCAATGGCACCTCTGTAGCGAATAGAGTAGCCTTCTGGATAGCCTCTGAGCGGAGTGCTTTCTCTTCGTCATTATTCTTTGGCATGCCGAATGCCTGCATGATACGATTGAATGCTTCGGTATCTTCATCTACGAGATGGAGCAGTTCTTCCTGAAGTGCCATACCCTTTTCAGCCCATACAGCAAACTCTTCCCAACGATGATCCCAGCCTGGCTTGTGGCTTGAAAGGTTGGCTACCATAGTGCCGAGTGATGCACCAAGGGCACCCATGTATGCAGAAACGGAACCACCACCAGGAGCAGGACTTTCGCGAGAAGTCTCTTCTGCAAAGCCTTTCACTGTGAAATCCACGAGCTTTGTCTGCTTCTTGTTTTCAGCCTCCAGGAGATATTCTATCACCTTCTCTTCTGGATTGAAAGGACGAAGGTCGTCAAGTCCCATTGACTTGATGGCAATATTCAGGAGGTCCTTCTTAGGAATACCTGCAGAGCGCTGTTGTTTGGCAAGGAAATACTTACCAGCCTCCAGGAGAGTGCGCTCAGGAACGAGTCCGACGATCTCAGTTCCAGTAACACGGAGTCCACGGTTTTGTGCGCAACGGCATACTTCATCGAAGGCTTTGTGGAGTGGAGTCTCATTGATATTTGTGATATTCATTGACACCTGAGCAATGCCATATTCGTCAATAAACCAGCCTATTGCCTTAGTGCCCTTCAGAGTGCCAGGACGCATAATCACGTTGCCGTTCTCATCGAGCTTCTTCTTTCCTGTGATAGGATTGCCCTCGCGCACAGGTCTGCCTTTCTCTCTTACGTCGAAAGCGATAGCATTGGCGCGGCGTGTAGATGTGGAGTTGAGGTTGAAGTTGACGGCGATGAGGAAATCTCTTGCGCCCACCACTGTGCAACCAGTCTTTGCCACCTGCTCATCGTATGGTCTTGCTCCGAAGTCAGGCTTCTCATTCTCGTCCATGATGCGTTCAGCGATACCTTCATATTCGCCCTTACGTACCACAGCAAGGTTTCTTCTTTCCGGTGTGCTTGCAGCAGCCTCATAGCAATAGCAAGGAATGGCCAGTTCGGTAGCGATGCGTTCAGCGAGTTTTCTTGCTAATTCAGCACATTCCTCGATGGTAATGCCACTAACAGGTACGATAGGCAGCACGTCAGTAGCGCCGATACGCGGGTGAGCACCGTGATGCTTGCGCATATCTATGAGTTCACCAGCCTTAGCCACTGCATTGAATGCAGCCTCTACCACTGCTTCAGGTTCGCCTACGAAGGTCACCACTGTGCGGTTTGTTGCCTCTCCTGGGTCAACGTCGAGCAACTTGATTCCTTCTACAGCCTCTATAGTGTCTGTAATCTGCTTAATGACATTAAGGTTGCGTCCCTCACTGAAATTAGGCACGCATTCTACGATTTGCTTTTTCTTTGCCATGGTTTTTGTTATTTTGGGGTTTTAGGTTTTTGGTATTTGGTTTTAGGTTTTTGGTATTGGGTTTTTGGTTTTTGGTTGTCATGGTCATGTAAAATAAATAAGGTGTAAGAGGTTTTAGTTTTTATTTGTTTTTATGTAGGTCTTTACCTATGTATTTTCTCTTTTCGAGATTCTTGCCAGATAGTCGTAATTCTCGCCATCGGCTATTACCTCTACGTCATATCCGTTGTGGTCTGCTATCTCTGTCAGAGTGTCGGCATCGATATAGAGCCAGTCGAAAGGTTCGCCAATAGTGTCCTTATACTGCATCTGGTAACTGAGTTCACCGTAATAACGGTTTGTATCAGGATATTCGATAAATCCATCCTCATCCTCAAAGACATAACTGATGTCAGAACTATCGCATAACACCTGACCACCAGGAGCGAGGATCTTGTCCAGATGCTTGAAGAGCAGAGGCATTCTATCGAGAGTTCCGGAAATGCCAGCCCCATTCATCAGCATGAGAATAGTGTCGAATTGCCCTTCGATGGTGAAGAAATCCTGCTCTATGACATTCCTTACGCCACGCTTTTTCATGGTTTCAGCGGAGAGATGCGATATTTCCACTGCGGTAACGTCGATTCCTCTTTCCTGCAGAGCGAGGGAATGACAGCCAGCCCCAGCACCTACGTCCAGAGTTTTGCCCTTTGCCATATCGATAGCTTTGCGCTCTATCATTGGCATTTCATCGTAATTGCGAAAAAGAGTAGTCACAGGAATTTCGTCCTCCTCAAACATAGGGGAGAACACGCGGAGCCTGTCCGCCCTTTCACTCTCATGGTATTCGGCAATGGCTCTGCCCATAGGGTCAGTGTTGGTATTTATTCTTACTGTCTCATCGCTGTATCTACAGTCTTGATGGCAGTCGGATTTTGATGACTTACTCATTTTGCAAAGATACGAATAAAAGGCAAGAATAAGCAAGAAAAATCATTAAAAACGGCTTGCAAGCATTAAATTTTAGAATTTTTATCCTTATTCTTAAGAAAAATAACTATATTTGCAACTTAAAACGTCATTCTTTGGACCATCTTTTCTCCATCTGAAACAGAAAAAAACTGTCACAGCAATGCGATTTCAATGTAACAGAATGGCATTATCGTACAATCTTAAAAATCTACAATCACTATGGTAAATTTCGATTATCAGACACCGACTCGCCTTATCTTTGGCAAAGGAGTGGTCAGTGAGAAACTTGCAGGAGTAATGAGTCAGTTTGGTAAGAATGTCCTTATCACCTATGGCGGAGGCAGCATCAAGCGCATTGCGCCTGGATATGACAAAAGTCTCTACAACCTTGTGAAAGAGATACTAGCCGATAAGAATGTCTTTGAACTTCCTGGCATACAGCCTAATCCTAAGTTTAATCCGAGCGTTCTTGACGGTGTGCGTATGTGTCAGGAGCATGACATCGATGTAATTCTCTCATTAGGAGGTGGCTCTGTGCTTGACTGCACTAAGGCTATCGCTGGCGTTGCAGGCACTCTTGAGGGCAATGTAATGGATAAAGTGGAGGAGGCTTGGGACATCGTCTGCGGAAGAAAACCTACCACAGCCGCTGTGCCTATCGTGGACGTCATCACTATGGCTGCCACTGGCAGTGAATATGATATGGGCGGAGTTATCTCCCGTACTGAGACAAACGACAAGCTTGCTTATTTCTCCAATCTGGTATTCCCTGCAGTAAGCTTCATCGATCCTGTATATACTTTCACTCTTCCAGTTAAGCAGACTCTCGCAGGCGTATCTGATTGTATCAATCATATCATGGAGTCATATTTCTGTGGCGACCATATCGATATGAATGATGCCTTCATGGAAGGCGCAGTCAAGTCTTTGGTGAAGAATGTCAAGATAGTGCTTGCTGACCCACAGAATTATAATGCACGCGCTGAGATATTCTATGCCACCACTCTCGGATGCAATGGAATATATTGCCTCGGCAATAGTCCGAGCGGATGGCCTATGCACGCTATGGAGCACGCCCTTTCTGCTTACTATGACATCACTCATGGCGAAGGACTTGCTATCGTCACTCCACGATGGATGAAGCATATCCTCGATTATTCTACCGGTCAACTGCATGAACAGGTGGTGGAGCGTATCGAGAAATTCGGTAAGAATGTCTTTGGTGCAGAAGGTGCTGAGGCTTCCATCAAAGCCATTTATGACTTCTATCGTGAGATTGGCATTCCAATGTCATTGCCAGAAGTAGGTATCGACGAGAGCCGCTTGGCAGAAATGGCAAAGCATGTAGCCGATACAGAAGGTCTTGACAAGGCATGGGCACCACTCATGGAGCAGGATATCCTTGATATCTTCAAGGCTTGTATGAAGTAGTTGTTTAGTTGTTTAGTTGTTTTGTTGTTTAGTTGTTTAGTTGTTTAGTTGTTTAGTTGTTTAGTTGTTTTGTTGAATGTATAAGCAATGCAAGCAACCAGACAACCAAGCAACCAGACAACAAGACAACCAAACAACCAGACAACCAAACAACAAGTTATGTCTGGAAGACATTACCGAGCAAAGCGAGAGTAACCCGGGACGAAGTCTCGGGATTACAACCGACGAGCAAGGCAACTGTCTGGAAGACAGTACCTATACCGTCTGACTGAGTTTGTATTTACAACCAAACAACAAGACAACAAAACCGCCACTCCCATGAATATCGAACAAGTAAGAGATTTCACATTGTCACTCCCCGGTGTTACGGAAGACCAGCCCTTTGGCGATGATAATATCACTTTCCGTTTGGAAGGAAAGATATTCCTATGCCTCTGGTTGGGAGTTGACAGAGAGGGTAGGGCAAGGTTTGCCTGCAAACTCTCTCCCGACCGCAATGAGGAGTTGCGTGACCGATACGAAGGCATCACGCCAGCATTCCACTGGAACAAGAAGCATTGGAGCGACATCTGCTATGAAAGCTTCGAGACAGCCTTTGTCTGCGACATCATACGAGAGTCTTATCGCGTATTGCTCCGCACACTCCCCAAAGCCGTAAAGTTGCATTGGGAAGAGCAACTTTCTTGTCTGCAATAATTCGAACTGTACGGTTGAAACGGGCTGAACCAACTGTCACCGGCGCAGGGTGCATATAGAGGAAAATCCGTAAAAATCCTTGCGCCCGACAGGCGCACATAATCCATGTGAATCAAATAAAACATCCGTGAAAGAACAGATCCGTTGCATCCGTGCTATCCGTGTTTCTTTGAACGCTTGTGGTCGTCGCGTAGCGATGACAACAAGGAAATAAAAACATGAGAACCCCATCAATGCTCAAGAGCCTACAGGCTCTTTCGCACACGTTCAAAAATGAAACACGGATAGCACGGATGCAACGGATTTTCTCTTTTCACGGATTCTTTATTGACTTTTGGATCTGAATAGGATTTCATTGCGCCTATCGGCGCGGGATTCCTCCTTGTACTATGCGGGCTTCGCGCCGGTGACCGTTGGTTCAGCCCGTTTCATTCCATCCTTTGATGTTTTTTTTTATCCATTGATGTTATATTTTTATCTATTGATGTTTATTCAACCATACAGTTCGAGAAAAGGCGAGAAGACCATAACACATGAGGATAAATGAAACGACAATGCGGGGCAGAAGAGAATAAATCTTCTGTCCCGCATTTTACTTTTATGGAAAAAACTTAACTATTTCATTCTACTGTCAAGAAGTTTATCCAACTTCTATCTGACGCTGAACCTTCATCTCGTCTTCCTTATTGATGACCTTAGGCATAGTGACTGTCAGTACGCCATTCTCTACCTTTGCGGTGATATCTTCCTTTACGATGTCATCCGGCAGTTCGTAGGTCTGCTGATAGTTGGAGTAGTTGAACTCACGACGGAGATAATGCTCCTTGTGTTCCTCTTTACTCTCTTCCTTATGCTCAAGCTTATTCTCAATGGCGATTTCGAGATTGCCATCAGCATTGATGGATACTCTGCAGAACTCCTTCTTGATTCCAGGCACTGCCATTTCCATGGTGTAGGTCTTTACGTCTTCCTTCACGTTGACTGCAGGAGCTGTAGCCTTCATCTTAGGCATCCATTCACTGTTGAAAAAGTCGTCGAACACTGTAGGTAACCAACTGTTTGAATTCATAACTGGTAACATAATAACCTCCTATTTTAATTAGTTTATTTTTTTTGTTTTTGTTATGGCTTCGAGTCGTTTGGAGTATTGCTCCTACTGAGCTTTCCGCTTTCATCGTCACTTATTGCAACCTGTGTGCCAACCATAAAAGCGATGTCATGATGACTGCAAAGTATAATTTATTTAAGATTTGCTGACAATGTGTCAAGTACGTTGTCAGTTGGTACTGTCTTCCAAAATATCAATAGATAAAAACATGAAAAATATCAATAGATAAAAACATAAAAAATATTTATCCATTGATGTTTTGTTTTTATCCATTGATGTTTTTTCAACCGTACAGTTCAAAAAAAACTGTCTTGCCAGTCAGACCATTCGCGGCGTGCTTCTTTCGCGCTACGAATGTACTGAGATGCAAGACAGGTTTTCTGTTTTCATTCAAGTCTGAATCCTATCAGAAGTCAGAGAAAGCATTGTCATCAAAGAACCAATCATGGTCTTTTGCACCAATATTGTCCTGATTTAAACCACCATTAGATACATCAAGTTCTGTCGTACCTGACATGACATTTTGCTTGAGATCCGGAGCGGCAGGATTACTATCTGCATCACGTTGGAGAGAATGTGCGAGCAATTCTGATTCCTCCTCAAATTTGAAGAAATACACTACCGGAGTTATATATTTTCTTTTCATCACTTTAGAAATCATTTGTTTACATATTTCTTACCATTCACGATATACACTCCCTTAGGAAGCCCGTAAAGATTCTCAGCTTTTGAGCGTACTTTCTGTCCATTGACAGTAAAGACATCCGCTGGTCGTGTCATTATTCCATCATTGAAGAGCAGATCCTCTATAGAAGTGGTTCCGCCCTCCATGTCATCAAAGCCGGCAAATCCCATCGAAGCGAGCTTGATAGCCTTGGCTCCAGGAGTGGTCTGATTGAAATGGATATAGGCTCGATAAGGATTTATCGTGAGTCCTGTCTGTGGGACATTAGCGAGAGTGCCCGACTTTGTTATCACATAGGAGCCTACTTGCAAATTTTCCTTAGAGAATGTACCTTTGAACACGAGGGCATTCTTCTGCATTTTGCCATCAGTATAGGTCGTACCGTCTGTTCCTACGGTGAATATCGGACTGTTAGCCTCACCGAATGTGGCGCGGGTTGTTATTCCTGTGATAGGATCATGGTTTGTCTTATCATTATCATCCTTCCTGGTAGGGAAGATAAGATAAGGATAACCGGCGATGATGTCCTGATTAACATGCTCGATAAACATCACTTTCTTGGTGGAAGTGTCGATGTTATTCATCAGCACCACCATGGTTCCGTCGCCGAAGACCTTCTCTATCTGTCTCCTATTGATTGAATAAGGCAGACAGATGGCATTCCAATAGTTCTTGTAGAACGTGCGATGAAGCGTGACATTCGCATTCATTTCTGTATGGGCAATATAGTTTTCTCCATCATTAAGCTCTACATTTACATTCTTAATAGATGAATCGTCCACAAATTTGCCAGTTGCCCTACATTCTTTATGCTTAGCGTCTACTTGCACCATATCATATTTAGCATGCTTGCCTGGCTCGAATGTAAAGCCTGCCAGTCCGAGCTTTGCCGTATTTGAGAAGATGTAATAGGTCTTGCCTGGAAGCACATTAAATGTGTATCTTACAATGCCCTTGGTGATAAGCACATGACCATCTTCATCTTCGCCAAGTTTGAAGACATGTTGCTGCATACCGGGATTAGGCCAGTTGTCGAGGAAAGACCATTGGTCTTTCCAATTGTTGATTTCGAGGAAAGATGTCCTCGTTGCTTCATTATAAGCGAGTTCTGGGTCCCCCCAGAAATACTCGGCTCTGGCGCGTCCATCATCTTTCCACATCTGTGCCGCCACCTTACTCTTGGTGTCCGCCACCACTTCCTTGACTATCTCGCCTTTCTCATCAGCCACATATACCTTCTTGACCGTAACGTCGATAGGCTCATCTTCGTCATAGTGAACACCACCAACATCCTTTCCACCGGACGGCGCGTGACTGACACATCCCTCCTGCATCACATAGACAGAGATCAATCCTGCATCTGTAGGCTCTATCTTGATGTGCGAACCACGGCAAGGCAAAGACCAAGGTGTCATGTTGGCAACAGACTTGTTCCCTGTCGGGGCAGAATAGTTGCCTGTTGCGGCATAAGTATTATTGGCATCCACCTTCAGTTGCTCGCTCTTCGCCGCAAGACTGCCATTTGTGGAGAATGTCTTTTTGTCATCATTGAAGAATTCACGGAATACGTCTTCTTCCGTCTTACGGCTATTAGTAAGGTAACCTTTTCGGTCAGCATTCTTCTCGAATTTTTGTCCTTCCCATGATTCTTTTTTCGAATATGAGTCTGTATTACCATAATAAATACCATCATTATAAGTCCATCCACCGAGAGTAACGCTGACAGTCCCGTCATTATTTTTCAATGTCTGACCGACTTTGTAATCCTGATCATTAGCCACCTTGCAGAATGTACCATCCTTTGGCTCCACTACAATCTCATAGGATGAGAAGATACGATTTGATGGCTCAAAGGCATACTGGTCATAGATGTCACAATCATACTTATTCTTGTCATTGATGAGCTCTGCCGTTATCACAGTGCTGCCGGCTATGCCATGCAAAGTGACCTCTCCTTTATCGTTAATGGAAGCCACGTGAGGAGAAGAACTTGAATATTTGAAATTATAACTCGTACCATCCCAGTGTGGATTCAAACGCTCTACTGCATTGATATACAAGTCAAGACGTGGAAGTGGCTCCATATTCCCATCCTTAGATTTCTTCACTACACTAACCACATTATTTTTATTATCCACAAACTTTATCTGTGCGAAATACTCGGCAGTGGATTCCATTCGGATTATGTCTATGTCAGATGGCATAGTAATGGTAATGCTGCTTTCTTCAGATGTTGCATCACCAACCTTGAAATATGTTCTAACACAATCCTGACTTGGCGAAGGAAGATCGCCGAATACAGGTACATTCTGTAAGCCATTATTATTCCAACCCACATTATTCTCTTTCTTCTTGTATTCCATCCTCACATATGTATCCTTTACCAGATTGGAGAACACCACCTTGACACCCTGTGAAAGCTGGAGAGCACCGCTCTTTGCATTTATCTTGATTTGTCCACCATTAGCGACAAACCGCAAGCCCTTGAAAGCAGGAATCTCAGTGATTCCATCATAGGTCAATGCAGCTGCTGATGTGAAATCGGATTTGAGCGTATAAACGCCATCGGATGAAGATGACCACATTGACTGGTCCTTAAGATTTTCAGGATTGAAGAAAATTTTGTTTTCCAGATTTCGATCGAAATGCCAAACTGACGGTGAATAGTTCTTCTTCTTGATAATCTCATTGATCTCACGCTTTGACAGCACACGATTGTATATTACGATGTCGTCATAGGCAAACGCCACGTCATAGGCGAATGTCACATTGTTGGCATTGGCACCACCGAGCACTATGCTTTTCAGTCCCTTGATATAATTATCGAGCGACCCGTCTTTATGCGTGGAATAGCCACCCAAACATGTCGGTTCTCCATCTACATACATATTATATCGTGACAGGTTGTCATACTTCTGGTAAGTGATGTAATGCCAGTTGCAGTCTATATAGAAATTCTTGTTGTAGAAATCCTTTTTGGACTCTGGACACAACCCTCCAAAACTGCTTGCACCGCTATGATATTCGAATATTTCATTGTCACCCACTTTCATATAGCCTGTAAGTCCACCACTGCAGGTGATATTAAACATATGAGGATTTCTGCCTTTGTCCTCATTCGAACCATAATACTCATTTCCTGCAATGTAGAACATTGACGGCTCGTCATAAGCCAGTCCGCGATTGACTGCTATATCTCCTTTTACCCAGAATCCTATTGTCACCTTTCCTGTTTTCTGTATTCCATCTATATCTTTTCCATATTTATCTTTATGGCCAGAAAGAGAATTATTCTCACCCAATACTACGCGCATATAGTCTGACGCGCCATATCTGTCATAGATATCTGCATCAGGGATATTCTGGAAATAATGTCCGAAAACAAAATCCTTCACGATATACTTATCCTTATTGTCAATCTTGCCATTTTGGATGCCAAGTCGGCTCTTCAGATAGAGTTTCATATTTCCATCATTAGAAGTAAGATCGGCTCCATAGCCTGATTTTATAGGTTCAATGTCAACATTATCGAATGTCAACTCAGCCAATTTGCCGTCTTCGAGGTTGATGGAGGCATTATCCTGACTCTCATCCTTTACGCCTTGTGGTCTGTAGGATCCTTTATGGATTTCAAGCAGGGTGCAGGCACTTTTGGTATCTGAACGCTTGAGCTCAAGAGAAAACTCCGCGCCCTCTCCTACTTCAAACTCATACAGCACATTGTAAGTTGTAGCTTGCGTGGTGCCACTATTGTCATCTACCTTACGTGCAACGGTCTCTGCACCGGTGAGGATATTTCGCAATGTCACTGTTGATTCTCCAGATGTGCTCTCCATCTGAGCATATAGGGTGTGCTTTCCTGCAGTGAGCTGAATCGAATTATAAACATTATGATTGCCGGTACAATTTGGATTAGCACTGCTACAACCAGTAGAGAATGAACACTTAGTATTGCCTTCTCCACCGTATTTCAGCGACCTGTCATTGCCATTGATCTCATGCTTCCAACCGTAAGTATAAGCATTAACATTGCCGTTTGAGCTGTTGGCTGCAATATTCGCGTTTATCGTTTCCATATCCCATTTCCACTCTATGTCGGAATCATACTTACCAACTGTCTTGTCGGAGAAGAAATTCCAAAGATAAGCAGGTGCGCTCGCTTCCACTTCATGCCAGAGTCCATCAAATGTGACAGTGGTGACAGGCACTCCTTTCACTCCTTTAAAGTCATATCTCTTGAATTTATGCGTTTCACCATTCACATCGGTCGTACTCCAGTCCTTATTAATATCCTGGTTTGAGAGGTCGCATCCATTGCGGAACAGGAGGTTTTCTATAATGGTGTTGAGATGCTTGATGCCAAGCATATTATCATTTTTGCCATGCAGATGAATAAACGGAATAGGGTTTTCCGTAGCGAGGCTCATGTGAAACTCATTGAGAGGGAAGCCTCCGCATGAACCGTATGCCGCAAATGTGCCATTGAGCACTTTCGCACAAGCGTATGTCATCATGCCGCCCATGGAGAATCCACAGAGGTAGAACCTTTTCGGATTGACGGAGATATTGTTGTTGGAAGCGGTCGGTGTCTTGTAGTCAGACTGTATCTGATCCACAAGTGCCTTGATAAACTTAGTATCTGCATTCTCTTTTCCAGTGGCTTCCCAACCGGTAGTGTCACCAAAACCTTTCTTCCAGTCGTCACCGGGATAGTCTTTTTTATCCTGTTCACTTCCAGCATTTCGTCCTTGAGGATAGACCACGATGAAGCCTCCCTTCTCGGCAAGTGAGGTGAATATGGGTTTTCCTGTATCTTCCGGCCTATCTTTATTACCACGTCCGTGGAGAGAGAATACCACTGGCACCTTCTCTCTTCCTTCCAAAGAAGCAGGTACATAGAGCCAGTATCTACGGGTTTTGCCATCGACAGTTATAATGCGTTCCTCATTTATTTCTTTTATATCTGTGGAGAATTTGGCTATCACTTGGGTCTCCTCATTTATTTGATCAACAGTGTATGTCTTTTCAATCGTAAGTAAATTACCGGTTTTTTCATCATACCAGCCGAGGAATTTGTATTTTCCCTGCTGATTCTTGAAACCGAAGGTAGTGGCTTGTTTTGGCGCCACATAGCCATCAGAAGGAATTCCCCACTCCGGATGTCCCTTCTGATAGACAACCGGCTCTGCCGCATTGCTTGGATCAACGGTACACTTGATATGGATTCCATCTTCAAATTTGGCAATGAATTTAAGGTCTGTAGTTACATCTTTCACTTCAGTAGGGTTAACATATCTGCCTTCACCATTTCCTCCCCAACCAGTGAACACCACTTTCTTATTATTCGGGTTAGCATAGAATTTTACACTGGTGTGGTTCGGCACTGTTGTACTTGTATATTGCGTAGCATCATTGCCTACGGTAAAGTAAACAGTACCTTTATTAGCGACATTTGGTGAAATTGTAACTTTTGACTGACCTACCAAGGCGATGGATGCAGGGTCAAGGGTTATAGATCCACTCACAGAAGCTCCGCCAAACTTGATATTATCCACTTGCGACAAATCTCCAAGCTTGGAAAGCTCAATAGTCTGTTCTCCTGCGGATTCTAATATCACTGTTTTCACCGGAACACTGCCATTCATAAAGCAAACCCTATATGGACTTTTATAATTGCTGGTGGTAAATTTCAATGCCACATAGTCAGTATTCAGCGTGCCTTTAGTAATTGTAAAGATTTGCATTAGGTTGTTGACACTCGCATTCCAAGAATACTGATCTGGGGCAACCCATTTACCATTGCCAGCAGGTGTGGAAAGCGTGGCTTTCAAATCTGCTCCGGCATAGATGCCGTTACTACAGGTGATGAAAAGCATCATCACCATGAATGTTCTAAGGAAGAGCGACCTACAGACGCCACTTCCTCTGCTACTGAAAGAATGTAAATTCATATTTCTGTGATTTTAATTTTTCGGATTATTACTCTTCGTCGTCAGATAACAAATTGGCTTTTTCCGTCAATTATAGTGTTTCGTCGGATTACCATTTGCTGGTAGTTGAATTGTAAGTTTTCGAATGATTGTGAGATTATTACTTCTTTACAAGACGCAAAATTACAACTTTTCCGAATATTTATATTTATATAATATTTCTATTTCTTACGCAAATGTAACATAAAGAGGAAAACATACGAAAATATTACATGAAGAAAAGTTCATGTTACAACAGAGAAAGTTGTTCGATTTTTCCACAAGAAAGCAACGACTTACATGGCACTGCGCAACATCCTGTATATCAACA
>URJQ01000058.1 GCA_900548195.1 uncultured Prevotella sp. | reverse complement strand
TGGAATTACAGGTGGAATTATGGGTGGAACTTCATGTAATTCCACCCATATTCCACCCATAATTCCACCACACGCAATCATCTGATTATCACAATGATAACACCACTGAGGTGGAAGGGTGGAATTACAAACGAGAAAAAATATTTTTCTTAAAAAAGGTATTAACAACTGTTAAAAACAGTCTGTTTTGTGGTTTTATTGTTTAGTTGTCTGGACATTTTGTCGTATAGTTGGTTGTTTGTCAGGTTAAATAACCAAACAACCAGACAACAAAACAACTAAACCACTAAACAATCACTTCTTAGAATCCCCGGCAGTCAAGAAGCGAAGCAAACGTTCAAGGTCACCCACTCTGCCCCAGTTGAAATTACTGCGAATCATAGCATCGTAATCATCAAGGCGCTTGCGGCTCAACATATTTCTGACACTTCGCTCATGAGCGAGAATCTTCTTGCCATCAATGATAAGGTAGTATTTATCCATCAATGGATATGGTTCCTCCTTGTCAAAGACATCACTCTTTGTGAAACTAAACACCTCCCCCATATCGAAATTGGTATAGTTGCTCTCATTCGTCATCTCTGCCTTCATCGTCTCAATGTCAATGGTGCGCACACGCACCACATTGTTTTCACCCACAGTGGCAACGACCTCAGCCAACTGGCGATCGACATTGATGAATGTACGCTTGTCGATGGTTATCCGCTTCACCACATCCATGTTCGCCTCCATCACAGTGCTTTTCTCCGTCTGCTTATAGACCAGAGTACTGTTTTTCATAAACACATTGCCAAAGCGAAGATTATTCACCTTGCCATTATTCATCACCACCATAACAGGCTTGAAGTCTGGAAATAATGTCACTTGCGCACTTCTGCCGCTTGGCGTCTGCGCCATCATCATCACTTGGGCAAGGACGAAAAGGAATAAGGAATAAAGTCGTCTCATAATTAGTAGATGTTTTTTCGTTTGTGCACACAAAGGTACAATGTTTTTGCTTAATAATGAAAGGAATACAGTTTTTTTTATTACTTTTGCATTAAAATATCAGAAAGTGTCATTACCACTTACATAAACGAACAATAATCTCAATGATAAAGAACATAATCTTCGACCTTGCAGGAGTAATACTCAATCTCGATATAGAGCGTGATACTAAAGCACTTAACCAAGTGGGGCTCCCCGACTTCATGGGATGCCTCGCTGAGCCAGCAATAGCCGAACCGATGGTGGCTTACCTCAACGGACTAAAGAGCGAAGAAGACTTCTGTCGCGAGTTGCGCCCATCATGTCTTCCTGATATCACAGACGAGGAAATGCTATGGTCAATGGACGCTGTACTCGCTGACATTCCGGCTTCACGCCTTCAGATGCTTGCCAGACTAAAGCAGAAGTATAACATATATCTCCTAAGCAATATCTATGACAAGGCATGGAAGCACGCCGTAAAGGAAGTGGAACAGAATGGATTCTCCCTCGACCAATGCTTCGACAGACTGTTTCTCTCACATGAGATGCAACTTGCCAAGCCCGACCCTCGCATCTTCCATGCTGTCATCAGCGAGACAGGACTTATACCTGAGGAAACCATCTACCTCGATGATACGAGAGAGAATATAGAAATGGGCAATTCGCTCGGTTTCAAGTCCATTCTCGTACCTATGAACAGGCTGGAAGAAGTGGAGTTTCTATAGAAAAATAGCCTCGAAATATACAAAGCTGATTTTTAGAACCACCCATAAATATCTTTCCTCATTTATCTTTTGGCAATAAAGAAAAAAGTTTGTAATTTTGCATAGTTTTATAAAACAACTGAAAACAATGAGCACTATTATATACCCTTCTCCGATTTTCGGCCCAATACACAGTCGCCGACTCGGCATTTCATTAGGCATAAACCTGCAGCCGGGCGATGGTAAAACCTGCACTTTCGACTGCATCTACTGCGAATGTGGATACAATAAGGACTTTATTCCTAAGACAAAGCGCCCTGCACGCGAAGTCGTGGCACAGGCTTTGGAGGCTAAGCTCAAGGATATGAAGGAGCAAGGTACGACACCCGACGTCCTTACATTTGCAGGAAACGGTGAGCCTACCGCACATCCAGACTTCCTCAACATCATCAAGGACACCATCCGCATCCGCGATTCCTATTTCCCTGACGCTAAAGTCTCCGTGCTCAGCAACGCTACGATGATAGGTCATGAGGACGTAAGAGAGGCACTGATGCTCGTGGACAACAACATTCTGAAGCTCGACACCGTCAATCCAGAATACATTTCTCTCGTTGACCGCCCTGTAAGCCCTTCCTATGATGTGCGTAAAATCATTGATAATATGAAGCTATTCCACGGTCATTGCATCGTTCAGACCATGTTTATGGGTGGCAAAATGGAAGGAAAGAACGTAGATAATACGAGCGATGACTTCGTAAACCCATGGCTCGAAGCGGTGAAAGAAATTAAGCCAAGCATGGTGATGATATACACCATCGACCGCGAAACGCCCGACCAAGACCTCAAGAAGGCATCCCACGAGGTGCTCGACAATATCAAGGCGAGAGTGGAAAAGGCGGGATTTGCTTGCTCTGCAAGTTATTGATGCACGATATAAGGGCGGGGCAAGATTTTTTCATCGAAACAGAATGTCTTGACTCCATGCCTTTCAGATATTTTTTGACAAACTACTAAACTACTGACTATAATTATGAAGAAAACAGTTCTACTCATTGCCGGCATCCTATTCTCCATGATGTCTATGGCACAGACAAAGAGTGAAGTGCTCGAAGTGGCTAACAGAGCCAATGATTACTTTATGGAAAAATGGAGCGACCCTACTGCTCCGACGTGCTTCAAGGTCATTCGCCCAAGTAATCTGTGGACCAGATCCGTATATTACGAAGGACTTCTCGCACTCTACGAGCAGGATCCGCAGCAGCGTTTCCTCGACTATACCGACAAATGGGCAAACTTCCACAAGTGGGCACCATACAAAGGCAATATCAATACCTTTGATGCTGACTACCAATGCTGCGCACAAATCTATTGCACCAGATACTTCATGGAAGGTGGCGAGGAGAAATACAAGACCATGCAGCAGAATTTCGACATCCAGATAGCATCAGGCAACAACCGCCGATGGACTTGGATTGATGCCATTCAGATGGCTATGCCTGGCTTTGCCATGATGTCAAAAATCACTGGCGACAGCAAATATATCGACTATGCCATGCGTTCTTACACCTGGAGCAGAGACACTTGCGGTGGTAAACTCTTCAACACCGAAGAGGGACTGTGGTGGAGAGACGCTAACTTCGTGGCTCCTTACAAGGAGTCTGACGGTCAAAACTGCTATTGGAGCCGTGGCAACGGATGGGTGTTCACTGCCCTTTGCCGCACCATGAACCAGCTTTCTCCAAAGAATAAATACTACAAGCAGCTTAAGGCTGACTATATGATGATGGCTAATGCCCTGCTGAAAATACAGCGCGAGGACGGTTTTTGGAATGCAAGCCTCACCTCACAGGACTTTGCCGGACCGGAACTTTCAGGCACAGCACAGTTCCTTTACGGCCTATGCTGGGGCGTAAATCATGGCTATCTCAAGAAGAAAGCAGTGATGCCAGCCATTCATAAGGCTTGGAAAGCAGTGGCTTCTACCGTACATAAGGACGGCTTTGTAGGCTATGTGCAAGGCTCTGGCGACCGTCCCGCATCCAGTCAGCCTGTAGGTTACAATAGAGAACCTGACTTTGATGACTATGGTCTCGGATGTCTTCTGCTCGGTGCAAGCGAATATTGCAAACTATTGAAGGATTAAGTCAGGAACTCCAGTTTCGCAAGTAGCTAACATACTTCTAATCAGCAATAAAATATCAATAAATAAAAATAAACAAATATATTTTTTTATATTTTTTCTTTGTTTTTCTATATTGATATTTTTCACTTCCCCACGGCAGTGGGGATTGAGGGGCATCTTTTACTTGCGAAAGTTCAGTCAGAAATAATTCAGCAACATCAGTACGACTTATTCACAAGACAACACTTTAAAAACAATGAAGAAACTACTATTTACCATAACTACTGCTATCATTTCACTCCTTCTCCCCGTCGCTACTCAGGCGCAGACTGTAAGGAAAGTGATAAATATAAATAGAGGATGGCTCTTCCATTTAGGAGAATCCACACCATCCATCACTACTGCGAAAGCAAAGGCTGACGGCTGGAAACTGGTCAATGTGCCTCATGATTTCCAGATAGAGCAACCTTGGGTGGCACCTGATGCAAGCGAAAAGGCCGACAATAGCGATGCCGGAGCCAACATCAAGAGCCGTCTCTCTGCCCGTGGCTTCAAGGAAATGGGCTGCGGATGGTATGTCAAGACTTTCACTCCTGCCAGTGAAGACAAAGGAAAACGATGCCTCATCGACTTTCAGGGCATAATGTATCTTGGAGATGTCTATCTCAATGGCAAGAGAATAGGCGGCACCGACTATGGATACGTAGGTTTTGAGATTGACATCACCAAGGCTTTGCGCTATGGCGAGGAGAATACCATCGCCGTATATGCCAATACTGCCGACTCTAAAAACTCGCGTTGGTACACTGGTGGCGGTCTCTTCCGCGATGTAAATATTGTCTATACTGACAGCAAACTTTACTTCAATCGCCATCCTCTCTACATTTCCACGAGGGAAAATAAGTTTGTGGATATCACGGCTGACGTGCAATGCAACACTAAGCAGCCTAATATTGCTATGCAAGTCATCGTCTCTTCACCTGACGGAACTGTGGTAAGCGACAAAAAATACAACCTTAAGCGCATCCGTAGCTATCGCTATGGTCAGGAATTTAGCATTCCTTCCATTGAGATTGCGGACGCAAAACTGTGGGATTGCGAGCATCCTAACCTCTATACCGCCACTGTCAGACTTCTTCGTGAGGATGGCAGCGTGAGCGATGCGGTGACAAAGCGCTTCGGCATACGTGAGGTAAGCCTCGTTCCTGGTAAGGGTCTCATGCTGAATGGCAAGAAAGTGCTGCTGAAAGGCTACGCAAACCATCATACTCTCGGCGCTCTCGGCGCAGCCGCTTACCCTAAGGCGATGGAGAAGCGCATCAAACTGATGAAGGATTACGGCATAAATCACATCCGTACTTCACACAATCCATACTCTGAGTCATTCCTCGACCTATGCGATGAAAACGGCATACTCGTGGTGGATGAGCTATACGACAAATGGAATGACCAGTATGTAGGCGGTGGACGCGCACATTTTGCAAACCTTTGGATGGATCAAGTAGCTGAGTTTATCAAGCGTGACCGCAACCATCCTTGCGTTGTACTATGGTCTATGGGCAACGAACTGCAGTCTTACAATGACACTCCATTCAATGATTGGGGCGTGACTCAGTACCGACTGATGAAGACTCTCATACAGAGATATGACTCCACACGAAAGGTTACCGTGGCAATGCACCCACGATACCGCAACTGGGAGACGGATTCTCTGCCTTGCGACCTTGCGAAAGTGACGGATATACAGGCTTATAACTATCGTTATATGTACTTCCCAGGCGATGGCAAACGCTTCCCTTGGATGAATTTCTATCAGAGTGAGGCGTCAATATCCGCTATGGGCGAGAATTTCTTTGGCATGGAGCTCGACAAAGTCATCGGTCTCGCTTACTGGGGAGCAATAGATTACCTCGGTGAAAGCCAGGGATGGCCGGCTAAAGGTTGGGCACAAGGTGTCTTTGACATTGCTCTGGAGCCAAAACCAAAGGCTTATTATATGCGTTCTTTCTTCAAACCAGAGGAACCTGTGGTGCATATCGCTGTGACAGAATCCAGAGGAAACGTGATGTGGAACGGCGTACAGACTGGCAATGACGGACAGAGTGACCACTGGAATCGCACTCCTGGCACCAAACTTTCACTCACCACTTACACCAATGCCGATGAAGTGGAACTGCTGGTAAACGGCAAAAGCTATGGTATAAAGAAAAATGACAAGGCTAATCCTAAGATGCGCAACCAGATACGCTGGGAGAACGTCGTCTATCAGGATGGTAATTGCGAAGCTATTGCACGCACAAACGGCAAGGTCGTAGCGCGTCATAAGATCGTTACTGTAGGTAAAGCGGTTGCTCTCAAGGCGGTAGCTGACAATTCCGACTGGAAAGCAGACGGCATGGATCTGCAGCATATCCGCATCATAGCTGTGGATAGCAAAGGCAGAAGGGTGCCTAATGCAGTGGCTGAGGTGAAGGTAAACGTAGTGGGAGATGCCCAACTCGTAGCTATGAGCAATGGTAACATCAACTCTGACGAGCTTAATGTCACTGACCATCAGTCGCTATTCAATGGTTCTTGCCTCGCTATACTCCGCTCTGGTGTAGTCTCATCACCTGTTATCGTCAATATCTCGGCACCAGGTCTGAAGGCTGCAAAGCTGAAACTTGCAACGAAATAAACTCTTAAAGGTACTCTATGACGCTGTCGGAGAGTACCTATAATATAATTATCACACCATAAATCATGACTTACAGCATAGAAAAAATCACCACGCTTTTAGGAGCGCGCCGCTATGGAACAAAGGAAAGCAACATCGCTTTCCTGCTTACTGATAGCCGTTCTTTATCTTTTCCTGAAGAGACCCTTTTCTTCGCCCTCCGTTCAGAGCGTAATGATGGCCATAACTATATAGATGATCTCTACCGAAGAGGCGTGAGAAACTTCGTTGTTGGGACGACAGATGGCATAAGTGATTATTCTGATGCCAATTTCCTCGTTGTCCCTTCCACCCTCGCTGCCCTGCAAAGACTGGCGGAAAGACATAGGGATGAGTTTGACATTCCGGTCATAGGTATCACCGGCAGCAATGGAAAGACCGTAGTAAAGGAATGGCTTTACCAACTGCTCATGCCTTCCATGCACGTCACACGCTCGCCACGTTCCTACAATTCCCAGATTGGCGTTCCGCTATCCGTCTGGAAGCTCCACGAGGGAAGTGATTTAGGTATTATCGAAGCTGGCATAAGTCAGACGGATGAGATGCAGAAACTCGCTGACATCATACAGCCTACCGTAGGCGTTTTCACCACTCTCGGGCAGGCACATCAGGAGAATTTTCATTCTCTTGAGGAGAAATGTCGTGAGAAATTCCTGCTTTTCACCAACTGCAAGACCCTCATCTATCCGATAGACAATGACGTAGTGTTCCGTGTATTGCATAAATGCGACTTCAAAGGCGAGAAACTCGGATGGTCTTTGACCGACTCTTCCGCACCTTTCTTTGTATCTAAGATAGAGAAAGGCAATGACTCTACATGCGTACATTATATATATAAAGGTGAGACAGAAGGCTCATATACCATTCCTTTCATAAGCGAAGCTTCGATAGAAAACTCCATTACCTGCGCTGTAGTGTCATTATTATTTGGAATTACTCCACAACAACTCGCTGAACGCATGGCAAAACTTGAGCCTGTGGCTATGCGTCTCGAAGTAAAGGAAGGAAGAAGGGGATGCACACTCATCAATGATTCTTACAATTCAGACCTTGCTTCCCTCGATATTGCCCTCGACTTCATGCACCGCCGCCCTGACCATAAGGGACGCCGACGCACCATTATCCTCAGTGATATCCAGCAATCAGGCATTGATAGCACTGACCTTTACAGGGAAGTGTCCCAACTTGCCGTGAGTCGTGGTGTAGAAAAATTCATCGGCATTGGTCCGGCATTGTCCTCTTGCGCTGATGTGATAGAGATAGAGGAGAAGTATTTCTTCGCTGACACCGATACTTTCATGGATAGTCCAGTCTTTGACACACTCCATGATGAGGGGATATTGATAAAGGGAGCACGCTGTTTTGGCTTTGACAGCATCACTGACAGCCTCGTAGAGAAGGTACATGAGACGACATTGGAAATCAATCTCAATGCAATGGTGGAAAATCTCAACTACTATCGCTCATTCATGAAACCGGAAACAAAGCTCGTCTGCATGATAAAAGCCGACGGATACGGCGCTGGAGCGGTAGAGATAGCCAAGACATTACAGGATCATCGCGTGGATTATCTTGCTGTGGCAGTGGCAGATGAGGGCGTAGCGCTCCGTAAAGCCGGCATTACAGCCAACATAATGATTATGAATCCAGAGATGACTGCATTCAAGACGATGTTCGATTACGACCTCGAACCAGAGGTATATTCCTTCCGTCTGCTTGATGCCTTGCGCCATGCAGCCCGCAAAGAGGGCATCACAGCTTGGCCTATACACATCAAACTCGACACTGGAATGCACCGTCTTGGCTTCCATCCCGTAGATGATATGCCACGATTGATAGACTATCTGAAGAATCAGAGCGCATTGATTCCACGTTCTGTATTCTCTCATTTCGTGGGTTCTGACTGTGATGACTTTGATGATTTCTCCGCAAAGCAGTTTGAACTCTACACTAAGGGTGCGGATGCGCTTCAGAATGCCTTCCCTCATCACATACTACGTCATATCTGCAACTCAGCAGGAATAGAGCATTTCCCTGGCAGACAGATGGATATGTGTCGCCTCGGACTTGGTCTTTACGGCATAAATCCACGCAATAACGAAGTATTGCATAATGTCAGCACGCTGAAGACCACGATATTACAGCTCCGCAACGTGCCAAAAGGCGATTCTATAGGCTACAGCCGCCGCACTATTCTCGACCGCGACAGCGTGATAGCCGCCATTCCTATCGGTTATGCTGATGGTCTCAATCGTCATTTGGGCAATCGTCACTGCTATTGTCTGGTGAATGGACAGAAGGCGGAGTATGTAGGAAACATCTGTATGGATGTCTGCATGATAGATGTTACCGACATTCCATGCAAGGAAGGCGACACAGTAGAGATATTTGGCGACGACCTTCCTGTCACTGTTCTTTCGGATATTCTCGACACTATCCCTTACGAAGTGCTGACAGGCATCAGTAATCGCGTGAAGAGAATCTACTTCCAGGATTGATTATCCCAAGAAAGGTCGCCACTGTGCCGTCCGCATTACCGGGCAATAATCCCAACAGTCCGCCACTGTGTTGCCCGCATTACCGGGCAATAAAACAAAAATCCCAAAACCAAAGCCATGCCAATACAGACCACCAAGATGTCAAACTACCGCTGGGTGATATGCTCTCTGCTATTTCTCGCCACGATGGTAAACTATATGGACCGTCAGGTTCTGTCGCTCACATGGAAAGATTATATCTCTCCAGAGTTTGGATGGAATGATGACAGCTATGGTCTCATCACGGGATGTTTCTCCATTGTCTATGCAGTCAGCATGCTTTTCATGGGCAAATACGTTGATCGCATCGGCACAAAGCATGGTTTTCTGATTTCTATAATCATCTGGACTACAGGAGCTATAATGCACGCTTTCTGCGGAATAGCGACCAGTGGCATCCTTGCCGACCAATGGCTTGTAGGCTTCGACGGAGCGAAAGAGGCACTATATGACGCTGGCGTAGTCGGTATCTCCATCTCTACGGTCAGTGTCTATCTGTTTATCTTGTGCCGTATCATCCTTGCAGTAGGCGAATCGGGCAGTTTTCCCGCTGCAGTCAAATGCACAGCCGAATATTTTCCAAAGAAAGACCGCGCTTATGCCACCGCCATCTTCAATAATGGAGCATCCGTCGGCGCCCTTATAGCTCCAGTGGCAATACCTCTTCTCGCCACTAATTTCGGTTGGGAGATGTCTTTCATCGTAATAGGAGCCTGGGGTTATCTCTGGATGCTGCTGTGGTTACTGCTCTATAAGAAGCCGGAAGAAGCGAAACGCATCAACCAAGCCGAAATAAACTATATCAATCAGGACACAGATGTCTATGAGAAAGGAAAGGGAAAGCCATCTGAAAGCACTGCGAAAGTAGGCATATTGAGATGCCTTACCTATCGTCAGACGTGGTTTGTGATACTCGGCAAGTTTCTTACAGATGGAGTATGGTGGTTTTTCCTTTTCTGGACTCCATCCTATTTGTCAGACACTTACGGCTATCAGACCGACTCTCCCATCGGCATTCTCCTCATAGTGTTGCTCTATCTCATCACAATGGTGAGCGTAGCAGGAGGCTATCTGCCCACATACTTTGTCAATACATATAATATGCACCCTTACAATGCTCGCATGAAGGCGATGCTTATCTTTGCATTCGTCCCATTATTGGGCATTTTTGTCCATCCTATCGGTGCTTACACTCCCCTTATCTCCGTGCTCTTCATCGGTCTTATCGGTGCTGCTCATCAGAGTTGGTCGGCAAATATCTACTCAGCCATAGGCGATTTCTTCCCTAAGAGCATGATAGCGACAGTGACGGGAATAGGAGGTTTTGCTGGGGGCATGGGAGCATTTCTCATCACTTACGCAGCAGGCAACTGCCTTTCTATAGCCGATGCTGATGCCGATGCGTTCTCATTCCTCGGCACTACCGGCAAACAAGGCGTGTATATGGCATTTTTCAGTTGCCTTTCCTTGCTCTATCTTATCGACTGGTGCATTCTGAAAGGCTTGGTATCTGATTATCGTCCGGTGGTAATCAGGGAGCGTTCAGACAAATGAAGCGCATTTAACAAAAGTTAAAAGCTAGAGACAACTATCACATTTTCATAAGAATTTATTAACTTTGCACAGTTATTGTGAAAGAGCGACTTCACGATATAGTCAAAAAGACTGCTAACATAGAAAATAATAAGACATCAAACTACTACAGGAAACTGCTAACATAATTAACAATCTAAAATACAAAAACGCTCAATGAGTTCAATTAAGACAAACAAAATGACTAACTGGCGTTGGGTAATGTGCGCAATGCTCTTCTTCGCCACCACAGTCAACTACATGGACCGTCAGGTTCTTTCTCTCACATGGAAAGACTTCATCTCTCCTGAGTTCGATTGGAATGATGATATCTATGGTACCATCACCGCGGCATTCTCATTCTTTTACCTTGTGGCAAACATTTTCGCAGGCAAGTTCGTTGACTTCGTTGGCACTAAGAAGGGTTACTTCTGGTCTATCGTCGTATGGTCCATCGGTGCTGTAATGCACGCTTTCTGTGGTATTTTCACGCTTCAGGTGATTGGTGCTACAGGCGTGATGGTAGCTACTGTCAGCATGTATGCGTTCCTCGTATGTCGCTGTATCCTCGCTGCTGGTGAGGCAGGCAACTTCCCTGCTGCTATTAAAGTGACCGCAGAATACTTCCCTAAGAAGGATCGTGCTTTCGCAACATCTATCTTCAACTCTGGTGCCTCTGTGGGTGCTCTCGCTGCTCCTATGACTATTCCTATCCTTGCAAAGGTGACAAGTTGGGAGATGGCATTCGTTATCATCGGTGCCCTCGGCTTTATCTGGGCAGCAGTGTGGATTTTCGTCTATGACAAACCATCGCAGTCAAAGTTTGTCAACGAGGCTGAGCTCAACTATATGAACTCTGACGAGGAAGAAGAGACAGCTGCTGACGCTGCTGACGAGAAGCCAATGAGCTACGCCAAGGCTCTTAGCTTCAAGCAGACATGGTCTTTTGCCTTCGGTAAGTTTATGACTGACGGCGTATGGTGGTTCTTCCTTTTCTGGGCTCCAGCTTATTTCTCTGACCAGTATGGCTACCGTTCCGACTCATCTATGGGTATTGCCCTCATCTTCACGCTCTATGCTATCGTGACAGTGCTTTCAATGTTTGGTGGTTATCTGCCAAAGCTCTTCGTTGAAAACAAGGGTATGAACCCATATCAGGGTCGTATGCTCGCTATGTTTATCTTCGCTCTTTTCCCTGTTCTCGCCCTCTTCGCTCAACCATTGGGTCAGTATAGCGCATGGTGGCCAGCTATTATCATCGGTCTTGTAGGTGCAGGACACCAGGCTTGGTCTGCTAATATCTACTCTACCGTGAGCGATATGTTCCCAAAGAGTGCTGTTGCTACAATCACTGGTATCGGTGCAGCCGCTGGAGGTCTTGGCTCAATGCTTATCAATAAGGGCTCTGGTATGCTCTTCACCTACGCAGAAGCAGAGGGAGAAGCCTTCACATTCATGGGCTTCGACGGCAAGCCAGCCGGCTATATGATTATCTTCTGCATCTGTGCAGTGGCTTATCTCATCGGTTGGGTTGTGATGAAAGCTCTCGTACCTAAGTACAAGCCTGTAGTTATCGACTAATGACCAAAGAACAAGTATTATATAAGCTCACCTCCCTCTGTGCGCGTGCCGAGTATTGTCAGCATGATATGCTCGAAAAAATGCGCAAGTGGGAGGTGAACTCCGTTGATAAGGCGGAGATAATGGAGTATCTTCTGCGTGAGAAATACGTGGATGAGGAGCGTTATGCCCGCCATTTCATCTCTGACAAATTGCGTTTCAACAAATGGGGAAGGCGCAAAGTGGAGCAAGCTCTCTACATGAAGCGCATCCCGGAAAGCATCTATCGTCCTATCCTCGACGAGCAATGCGACGAGGATTATGAGGATATTCTCATGCCTTTGCTGCGCAATAAGCTACGCACAGTGAAGGGGAAGAATAGTTATGACATACGAAACAAGATTATCCGTTTCGCCCTTTCCCGTGGTTTTGAGACAGACTTGGTGCTAAAAGCCGTGGACAAACTGCAGATTGGGGGCGATGACTGCGATTGCCTGGAGGGAGATTTTTGGTAACCAACGGTAAAAGCCGTTGGCACAGTGGCTCCTTTCTTGACAAAAATCCTTGGCACTAAGCCGCTATTTCTTACCAGCAAAACCGATGGAGAGGATGCTGATTCGGGCATCTTCTGCCTGTAGTAGCTGTCTGGCGCATGAGAGGGTAGTAGCTCCTGTGGTGATAACATCATCGACGAGGAGGACGTGCTTGCCCTTTATCTCTTCGGCATCTTTCAGTTCAAAGACATTCTCCACATTCTGTTCCCTCTCCCATTGGGTCAGATGCGTCTGGCTACTATCAAACCTTTTTCTTACCACCACATATGGCAGGACGGGCAATCCCGTCACTTTACTCATGCCTTCCGCCAGCAATTCACACTGATTATATCCCCTTTTCATCCGCCTTTTCAGCGAGAGAGGCACAGGAATGATGCAGTCTATATCATCAAAGAATCCGCTCTCCCCCACTTCCGTGGCAATCATCTCGCCCATCTGCATAGCTATATCCTGGCGATTATGGTATTTCATGTCGTAAATTATCTGTGCATCGTCCGTCTGCGACTTGAAATGACAGAATGCTATCGCCTTCTCTATCGGTATCTTTCCCCAAAACAGTTGCGCTACAGGATTGTCATAAGGCGTTGTCCAGTATTCTGTTCTGGGCAACATAGCATTACAAAGCAGGCAAATCACGTCCTCATCCCATTCCAATCGCTTGCCACATACGGTGCAATAGCGTGGAAACAGGAAGTCGAGGAGTGTGGACAATACTGTCATTTTCTTCATATTCTGTAGGCTTCAGTTCGGGAAACATTTCTGCAAAGGTAATGCTTTTCCCGCATATCTGCGCCTTTTATGACGAAAAAACTGCAACTCATGATTGACATTCCCCCCTCCTATTGCCTCTTTTTTGAGAAACATACACTGAAAATCCTGCCTGAAAAGCAAAAAAAATGGAGCAAACTGTTTCATTTCTAAATAATTATTACTAACTTTGCACCCGAATTAAGACATGCAGGAACAAGCTACTCCAGCCATGTCATCACATACAACTAACAAAATTCATAAATTCTACTGCGGATTACTGCGTCCGCACCATTCTTTCAGATTATAAGACACTCGCTGATAAGGCTTCACTTCCTGCAAGTGAGGACTATGTCTTGGCATGGTATGCCGTCTTGAGTAAGAATAAAAACTTCGAAAGCTAACAATACTACAATTATGGAAAATCTCAGATTACATGATTCTGCCCGCACTTATGGCAGCAATCATCTGACGAACAAATTATCCGTCACAGCCCTCAAAAGGCTTCTTCCCGTATTCCTCATGATGATATTCCTGGGGATAGGCACTGATGTGCTTGGACAACAAAAGAACACTTTAACTGGAACTGCTATCTTCACTCAAGATCAGCTCAACATATTCGACGGTAAGCCAATAACTGGCCAGGTAAGCACACTCTCTTCCGGTAACTATATCACGCTGTCATCTTCTTCTGCTAATGTACAAGCAACCATCGATGATCCCAAAGGTGCACGAGGAACCAAAGTAAAAACTACGGGTACTTTTACCATCAAGGCAAAAGATGAAGCAACAATCACAAGCATCACTCTCATCACTGACAGAAAAGACCGTAAACTTGACAGTTCTGTTTCTTGCACTGAAACTACAGACAATACGGGAACCAACCGCACTTACACATACAGCAACGCAACAGGGGACATCACATTCACAAATAATAGCACTGGCACCTCTGCAGGAAATATCTATGTGTCATCCATCACTGTAAACTATACATACACCTCTACTGACACACAAACGCAGTTGGTAGGTACTTTCGCTAATAATATCATCGGTTACGAAGGTGATAAAGGCACTGATATCCCTACTCTCACAGTAAAAGCAGGCACAACAACACTTGATGCAAGTGAATATACTGTGGAATATAGCAGTTCAAACCCAGCAATAGAAATATCTAATGGCAAGATAAATCTGAATGCACCGAGCGAAGCAGTGATTACCGCCACTATCACCCCTACAAATACGAATAAATACGCTGCCTGCTCTGCCACATTCATCGTGTCCGCCAAAGCACTTATGGATTTATCAGTGGACGTTAACGACGTGTATATGTTCACTAACGACGAGGCTCCTACGATGCCTGTCGTGAATGTTGATGCAATAACAAGCAATGGCACCAAAAGACTCACCGCTGACACGGATTATACATATAAATATTCACTAAAGACCGATGGCAAAAACCTCACCATTTCCGATGAAGGCAAGACCATCACTGTAGGAGGTAATCCACGCAACTATACCGCAGGCAACAACGTAATCACCGTTACAGTCACCCCTACAGAAACTTGCATAACCAATAATCACTGTAAGGAGACATCATACGATTTCACATTCAATGTGACAAAAGCTGGTAAAAAGACGGCGCCAATCATTGACTTTGCAGACGCAGTGACACTCAACGCCAACGTATCTGACCGCCGCCCTCTCAATGCCCGCATCTCATATAATGGTGAGGATATCACTGACTATTTCGACGTTACATACACTATAACAGCAGGAAATAACGTCACAATACAAGACAACAAGCTCTGCACCACTACTACAGGCAATGCAACAATGAAGATTACCGCAACGCCTAAGCCAGAATTCGAACAGCAATACGATGTAGCGATCAAGGACGTCAATATTACTGTCAAGGATCTCAAGACTCTTATTGTCACACCTGAAACTATAGCTGATCAGGATCTCAAGACTGGTGGTACATTCCAGATACCGGAACTCATCGTTAAGGTAAAAGATGATGGCACACTCCTCGACCGTGACGACGACTATGTGGTGACATATTTATCCAGTTCTCCAAACGTAGCGACAATTGACAAGGAAGGCATCGTGACTGCTTTCGATGAGGGACAGTCTATCATCACCATACATATCAGCGACGTAAAAACCAAAACTGACGAAAAGAATTATGAATATACAGAGATTTCTTTCAAAGTGAATGTAGATGATCCTGCTGTATTTAAAGTACCAGATGCTCAGACGGACTATAACATCGGCAAGGTATTATCTACTGAAAACGGAAACCTTTGCGTCACTCTTGGCGGATGGATATTCATAAAGAAAGAAAACGCCGGCACAGTTTATGGTACGTCAAACGAAACCTTCGGCGATGAGGACAAAGAATGGGGAAAGAAGGGAGAGAATGGAAAAAGGGGCATAACCGGCACATCCAGCTTCTCACCAGAAAGTTTCAAATACCTCATTGAAGCCGGATCAACACAGAACCCACGAAATGAGTTCGCAAGCAACTGTCAGCCACAGTCCATCAATATATATAATGCAACACTGCAACAGCAGAGCTCCACACTGATAGACCCAATGTTTAATGTGCCGACTTCAGGCTCTTACCTCATCTTTGAGCCAAAGACCAACGGCACAGTAACGGCTACTATCATGCAGAATGGCGTGTTCGATGTTGCAAGCAATAAACCTGTTTACCGTCCTCAGCGCCGTGTATTCGTTTTGGATGAAGCTGGTACGCTTATTCAGTCCACTCCAAATTTGGAAGTTACTTCCGGTAAATTTGAAAAAAACAATAAAGACTTCACTAAATACACTTGGGATATTACGGGAAAACCTGCTTCCAAGGAATTTTTAAAGGACCATTTCGGTATAGATAACTTCCAATCTGACGACGATAACTTTGCAAATGAAGTACGTGAATGTTTGGTAGATAACGATATCATCCATAACAGCGCAGTAACCCAAGGAGCGACTTTCCCAGGAGCAAAGGGCTGGTCAGTAATGGTACCAGCGCCAGTGACATACACCTTTGACGTGAAGGCTGGAAAGACATATTATCTCTATAACTTCGGTTCGAGAATCGGTCTCTTCGGTTTCTCCATGAAAGAGAGTAATCCAACAGTGGACAATGTCACATATACGGAGACCAGGAACAACACTGTAACCGCTACAGCAGAAGGACATGTGGCACAGGTTTCGCTCGACCGCAAGTTCGCCGTAGGCAAATGGAATTCTGCCGTACTGCCTTTCTCGCTCAACAAGCAGCAGGTGGATGCCATATTCGGACAGACATACGACAAGACCCACGAAAAAGGCACGCAGATACTCTACTTCGAGAAGACTGATAGCAAATACGTCTATTACACTCGTCATGCGTATAACACCATCGTGGCTGGCAAGCCTTTCCTCATCAAGCCTTGTGGCACAGATGCTAATGGCAACAATGTTGTCACCAGAGATGGAAATAACATAGTCCTCAATACGGAGAAGATAACTGCATTCCCATACGTCACAATAGAGAATACCAAGCCAGCAAAATGGGGAAGAGACGCAGAAACTGCTGACTATCACTGGCATTCCGCATACAATGTAGAGACTGTAAAGCCAAACGACTACTACTTCAATAACGATGGTATCCTCGTAATGCGCGAGAAGTCTGATGCCAAGATACAGGCATTCCGCGGTTTCCTTCAAAAGAAGGCTACGGCACAGGCCAAACTCTTCTCAGTGGCTTACTTCGACCTGCTGTCTGACAACTCAGACATCCCATCCAAGATAGAGGGCGTGATGATGGACAGCAACGGCGAGTTGGTTGACATCAAGGCTGGAGATGCTGTCTATAATCTCAGCGGGCAAGTGGTCACCACCGATGCTTCTTCGCTCTATTCTCTGCCTAAAGGCATCTACATCGTGAATGGCAAGAAATATGTTGTGGAATAAATTAAGGAGTAAGAACAATGAAAAAAGTATATATCACACCGACGATATTCTTTGATGAAGTATTGGATTGCGGAGAATTGCTTCAGCTTTCCAAAAATACAACCAGTGACCTAACAGGAGGAGGAGCGCAAATAGGTGACGGTTCTACCATCAAAGGCGATGAAGGACAAACAACAGAAGGTGGCTTTGTCAATTCCAAAGGAGGTTTCTTCGATGATGACATCATGTCTGATTGGGATTTATGATTTCCCGGACTATAAAACATTCAACTTTCGCAAGAAAGAAAAAATGCCCCTCAGTCCCCACTACCGTGGGGAAGCTAAAAATATCAATAGAGAAAAATAAAGAAAAAAATAAAATAAGAACTTTATTCAAAAGTTTAAGAAAAAATTTAGAGCCTGATTTTGTTGAAAAAAGAAGCGCTATAATTTATAAAAAATTCTTAAAAATTGTAAATCTAAATAAATTCAATTCTATATGCGTATATGTCGATTTTGATAATGAAGTTTCTACAAAAAATATAATAAATTACGCCATTAAAAATAATATAAAAGTTTCGATTCCTTATATAGTAGACAAATATAAAATGAAATTAAAATATATAAAAGATTACGATAAAGATATTAATAGAAATACAAAATTCGGAAACGGCGAGCCTTTCGATTATTGCAAAAATGCCTCAATAAAAGAAATATCTATGTTTATAATTCCCGCTTTGGCTTTTGACGAATATTGCAATAGATTAGGATTTGGAAAAGGATATTACGATAATATTTTGAAATTGAATAAAAAATGCTTTATATCATAAAAATGCTGTTTTTTAGGGCTTT
>URJQ01000057.1 GCA_900548195.1 uncultured Prevotella sp. | reverse complement strand
CCGAGACTTCGTCCCGGGTTACTCTCGCTACGCTCGGTACTGTCTTCCAGACAGAACTCCACCACCTGATAAAATCCGCTTAAATCCGTTATCCGTGATAGATTTGAACATGGCGAGCGAGCTTTCTTCTTTCAGTGAATAGTGAAAAGTGTTCTAAATGAAGAATGAAGAATATGAGTTAGTCTTGTACTCTTGAGTGTGGCTCTATGAGAAGCCGCAAGCCGAAGAACGTAATCCGAATTCTTCATTCTTCATTTAAGAACCGCGCTGACGCAATTGTAAGTTAATAGGAAATAAGGAATAGGAGGTTACCATCGTTTTTCCGACAAATTGAAGAATTTTGAATAAAAGTAGTAAAAAGTTTTGGTTCTTTAACAAATTATATTACCTTTGTAAACGAAAAGACTTGAAATAGTTTTATTAGGTAAGAAGACCCCAGGAATAACAACACAATTTGTAAATAATTACACATTATATATATAAAGGAGGGTTATCAATATGAATAATCAAAGGAAAACCTATGTTTTGAAGGCGTCATTGCTTTGCCTCTCCCTATTTTGCGGAGGCACGCTGACCTGTTCAGCTCAAAACAACGTTAAGAGTACCCAATCTACCATGCAGACGCGAAAGGCGGGTGTAGTGGCAAAAGGACAGGTGGTAGATGATATTGGCGAACCATTGCCGGGCGCCACAGTGAAAGTGAGGGGAACTAAAATCGGCACAACTACAGACAAGAATGGACGCTTCTCACTTGCCATTCCAGACTTTGCTACCGACAAGACTTACTATCTCGACTTTAATTTCGTGGGAATGAAGAAGAAATCCGTTCGTTTCCATGAGAACAGCAACGGAATGCGCATCGCCATGGAGTCGGATGAAAACACCCTTGATGAGGTGGAAATTGTAGAGACAGGTTATGGTCGTCTGCCACGTAAAGATATGGTAGGCGCTTTCTCCACTGTGAAAGCTGAGGATGTCCTCATGCCTGCTTACCAGTCTATCGACCAGATGCTTCAGGGCAAGATAGCCGGACTGATGGTAGTCAATTCATCAAGCCGTGTCGGACAAGCACCGAAGATTTCCATTCGTGGTCGCTCTACTATTCTCGGTAATACAGACCCGCTATGGGTAGTAGATGGTGTCATACAGGATGACCCTATCTCCATCGATGCCAGTGCGGCGATGACCACAGACATGAAGGAGCTTATCGGCAGTCAGGTGTCGTGGCTCAATCCGCAGGACATCGAGACCATCACGGTGCTCAAGGATGCTTCTGCTACAGCCATTTATGGCTCTAAGGCTTCCAATGGCGTCATCGTCATCACTACCAAGAAGGGCAAGGCGGAGCGTATGAGCATACGTTATTCCACCAATCTCTCTGTCAGCGTGCGCCCTACATATCAGTTGTTTGACTTCATGAACTCCAAGGAGCGAATACAGTTTAGTAAGGAAGCCTACGATGCAGGAGTACGTTACCAGGGTGACCCTCTCCCTCAGATTTACACTTACGAGGGATTGATGAATATGTTTAACAAAAACCAGATTTCAGAAGCAGACTTCATGAAGCAGATGGAGCGTCTTGAGACCGTCAATACAGACTGGCTCAAGATACTGTGTCGTAACTCATTCAGCCAGAATCATAATCTCAGCATAGCGGGAGGAACGGAGAAAGTCACTTACAATGCTTCATTCGGCTATCAGGACAGCAAGGGCACTGAGAAGGGAAATGACCAGGATCAGTTTACCACTCGCCTGAATATCGGAGTGCAGTTTAATAAGCGTCTCCGTGGCTCATTCAGCATCAATGGCAGCATTCGTAACAGCAAGGGCTATCGTGGCGTAAGTCCGCAGTCATACGCTCTGGCTACAAGCCGTGCCGTGCCTTGCTATGATGAGAATGGTGACCGCGTATTCTATAAGCAATACTACACCTATCAGCTCAACAAATCATTGGGTTCCAACAATATGTATGGCTATAACGTGCTCAATGAGATGGACAACAGTTACAGCAAGAACAAGGCCAGCACATTCAATGCCTCTGCAAATATCGACTATAAGATATTGGATTGGCTGAATTATCAGCTTGTAGGTTCACTCTCGCAGAGCACCAATGACATGGAGAGTTTCCTCGGAGAGCGCACTTCCACCATCGAAATGCTCTATCGCGGCTATCCAGTAGGCGGAGCAGAGCCAGGCAGTGACCTCTTCAAGGCTGCTTTGTTGCCATTTGGAGGACAGTTGACCACAAACAATTCCTCTATGCTCTCTCTCAATATGCAGCATAAGCTCGTGGCTTCCAAGACCTTCAATGAGATACACAGATTTAATATGATGCTCGGTATGGAGGTGAGATCATCCAAGAGCAAGGGCAAGGCAAACAATGTATGGGGCTTTGTGCCAGAGCGAGGCGAGAGCCTTGTCTCACCATCATTGCCAGAAGATGTCACACCAATCGGCGGTGCACAGAGCATAGGATGGGGCGCTCTCAGACAACTCTTTGAGGGAGGATGGAGCAGCACCAACACTACATCCAACTATATGTCATTCTTTGGCACCTTCGCTTACTCACTGATGAACAGATACGTGGTGAATATGAATATCCGTTCAGATGCTTCAAACCGTTTCGGACAGGATGTCAACAAGCAGTTTGACCCTACATATTCATTCGGAATCTCATGGAAGATAGCAGAGGAGAAATTTATCAAGGACCACGTGAAATGGCTCAATCAACTGAATCTCCGTGCTACTTACGGCATACAGGGTAACGTAGTCAACTCAGTAAGCCCAGACCTCATTGCGCAGTATGGCGGCATCCTCGCAGGATATAATGAATATTACACCACTATCTCCAGCCTTCCAAACCCATACCTCAAGTGGGAACGCACCCGCACATGGAACCTTGGTATGGATATGCAGGTGTTTAATGGCATTTCAATGAGCCTCGAATACTATGGACGTCGCTCTAATGCAGTCATCGAACAGGACGTGGCAGAAGAATACGGCATGGGAACACTCAAGCTCAATGGTGGTATCATCTACAATCACGGACTGGAATATACCCTGAATATCACTCCAGTAAAGACCAAGGACCTCACGGTGAACATCGGCTTCAATGCTTCCAAGAACTGGAACAAGACGGAGACCGATGACCGAACAGCGCGTGCAGACGAGTTGACGCATCGTGATTTCATCTCCGGCAACAGCAGCCGTCCGCTCAAGAAGGGCTATCCTCTCAATGCTTTCTGGTCGTATGACTTCATAGGACTGGATCATGAGACAGGTCTCCCTATGTTTAACAATGCCACTGTGGAGAAGGTGAGTGAAGACAAGTCAATCGACCCTACTACCTTTCTCGTCTATTCAGGTCAGACGGAGCCTTACTTCACCGGTGGTATCAATCCGCGCGTGCGCTGGAAGGATCTGCAGTTGAGCGCAAGCTTCGCCCTTATCCTCGGCTCAAAGAAGCGCCTTCCTAACCCATACTCAGCATTCACCAGCGGCAAGATGCCGAGTCCGCTCAGCAATCTGTCAAAGGAACTGACAGAGAGATGGAAGCAGCCAGGCGACGAAGCCCACACCAATATCCCGGGACTCTACACTTCGGTGGTGGATATCCTCAATCTCTACACGCCGGACGGACTCTTCACTGACCGTTACTCCATGTGGTCGAACTCCACAGCGAGAATAGTCAGCGGTTCGTTCCTGCGCTGCACGCAGTTGTCATTCTCATATTATCTGCCGAAGGCAATATGTCAGAAGCTCCATGCCACAAGTATCTCCGTCAGCGGCAATACAAACAATCTCTTTGTCATTGCCAGCAAGAAGTGGAATGGCTTCGATCCAGAGTTAGGCAACAGTATTCAGCCAAGAATATTCTCTTTCGGTCTGAGTGCTTCTTTCTAAACCAAAGTAGCAAATCAATATATCAATCAATATCTTGAACAACTACTTATAAAAAAGAAAAAGAATATGAATAAATATATCAACAGCATAACCGGAGTCCTTGGGGCGGCATTATTACTGACCAGTTGCGGAGATTTCCTTGACCCGAAATCCCAGAGTGAGTTTGTCCCAAAGGATGTCACTTCACTCAATGAGATACTCCTCGGTGAAGCATACCCACGTAATGATATGGGAGGATTCAATTATTTCCTCACCATGATGGACGATGATGTCACAGCGGCAGCATGGCAGGAGCCTGATGATAACTATGATGAAAACATTTTCCTGGCATCATATACCTGGCAGCCTGATATGTTTGAAATCATGAAGACGGCAGGCGTCACCCGCAATGATATGTACTATACGTACTACAGAAAGCTGAAGGGCGTCAATGCAGTGCTCGATTATATCGACACCGTGACAGGTTCTGACGATGACATGAATAATGTTCAGGCACAGGCTTACGCACTGCGTGGATTCTATTATTTCAACCTTGTCAATATCTTCGGACAGCCATACAATTATAATCCAGATGCTCTCGGCGTGCCATTGAAGCTCCGCAGTGGAGTGGAGGAGAACCTTCTGACCCGAAGCAAGGTGAAGGACGTGTATGACCAGATAGTCAAAGACCTTCTTCAGGCAGAGAAACTCTATGAGCGTCTGCCTGTGGCAAGCCAGTGGAAGACCAACTATCGCACCAGTTTGCCGATGGTTCAACTGCTTCTCTCACGTACATATCTATATATGGAGAAATGGGAAGAGGCTGCCATTTATGCAAAGAAGGTGATGGACAACACCAAGTTCCAGCTCCTTGACCTCAACACCGTGCCAACCGAAACCACAGAAAACGGTCGCACCACACGTACTTACATAAACTATCATTCATTTGCCAGTTCGCCAGAAGTAATCTGGCCATACGGTCAGGTAAGCGACTGGGCAGGATGGGTGGAGAGCTATGCCACGGAGAACAGTTCCGGAGCAGCCAGTCATACATATTTCCAGGCTTCGCAGGACCTTCTCGATTCATACGAGCCAACTGACCTCCGATACGAGCGTTACATCGTAAGAAAGCCTTTCGGATATAATGACACTATTCCTCTGGCTATCGGAAAGCTCAATGTAAACAATGCTTACCGTCCTACAGGAGGCACTGGAGTATTCGGCAGAAGTATGCGCCTGTCAGAGGCTTACCTCAACTATATGGAAGCAGAGGCAATGCTCTATAAGACAACAGGCGGTACAGACCATCTCCAACTCTCACTCAATGCGCTCAATAATCTCCGTCAGAAGAGATTTGCTCCAGATGATTACAAGGCAATAAACATCACAGAGGCTGACAAACTGGTGGAGTTTATCCACAATGAACGTAGGCGCGAACTATGTTTCGAGAGCCAGCGATGGTATGACTTGCGCCGTTGGGGAATGCCGGAGATAAAGCATATCTGGTATGATTCCAAGAACACAGTGACCACTTATACCCTCAAGGAGAAGGATCCACTCTACACAGTGCCTATCCCTGACGTGGCAATAGAAAAGAATATAAGACTCGAACAAAACCCTCTGGGGGAAAAACGAGTAGGTGTAACAACTAAAAAGTAAGACTCATGAAAAAAATAGTATTTTATGCCATTGCCGCTTCTTTCATGTTGTCGGCTTGCGATATGACAGAAGATCCGATTACTCCATCGGGCAATTACTCTGTTTTGAGAATGACTTTCCCCCAAGGCAATAACTCTTGGGATGAGGAGATAAAGCAAATCCACGATACTTATGGCGTGTATCTTTTGTATAAAGATATTACAGCTGCCGACCTGAACAGAAGATGGACAGGTATCGGAACGGGAAAACTATATTATGGCGACGATGTTCCAAGTGATGAAATCACATATTATGTCGATTTCTTCAAGGACAACGTATTCCCTTATGTCTCCACAGAAATGATACGCTCCACATTTCCTGTCAAGATTTATATGCTCAAAAACCTAAGAGGTGTCGATCCAGACTTCAATGGTGGCGGTGGTACTGGTGGTGATACTGGTACTGGTGGCACAGGTACTGGTGGTACTGGTACTGGCGGTACAGGCACAGGTACAGGCACTGGTGGCACAGGCACAGGTACAGGCACTGGTGGTACAGGTACTGGTACTGGCGGTACAGGCACAGGTACAGGCACAGGTACAGGCACAGGAACTTGGGATGGTACAGGCACAGGCACTGGTACAGGTACTGGCGGTACAGGCACAGGTACTGGTACAGGAACTTGGGATGGCACAGGAACAGGCACGGGTACAGGCACCGGTACAGGAACAGGCACCGGTACAGGCACAGGTACAGGCACCGGTACAGGTACAGGAACTGGCACAGGAACAGGTACAGGAACTGGCACAGGTACTGGCACTCAGGAAGAGATTGTTCCAGGCTTTACTCCAACAAAGTTTGACGGTTTCGATTACTGGGCTATCAGTTTCAAGAAGTCTGAGATTCAGAGTCAAGACCCACAGAGCCTGAAGAAAAATCGTTACAGCTTTATCAACCAGATATTGACAAACCTGAAGAAGGACGGCACTATCGTAGATCCAGAAGGCTGGCGTGACGGCATCGACTTCACCACAAGGCTCAACAGAAGCAATCCTAACAACCCGAATTATGTATATAATCGTGGTTTCATCAGTTGGATAAATGATGATATGGTAGATGAAGGCGTATGGTCTATATCTCTCTCTTACTTCAAGAATCCAAACTACAACTCAGGTGGTTACTATGCCGACTACTTCCTTTCTTATGTCAGAGCAGCTATGGTTCACACTCGTGCTGAGTTCTACCAGATGTATCCGAAGGATAAGTTCCCGCTCGTGGCACAGAAGTTTGAGCAAGCTATCTCTTACATGAAGACAAAGTATGGCATTGACTTGCAAGGCATTGCCGAAGGACCTAAGAAATAAGAATAGGTAAGTATATTGGTGAGCAATGGCGAAGCTACGCTATTGTTCACCATTTCTGACCTCCTTAAATATCGAAAAACCATTCAGAAAACAATGAGAAAACTAATCTTATTATGCTTGATGTTTGTTGCAAATATTGCAATTTCACAGGCACAAAACGAAGGAATCAACTTCCTACAAATACCATTACGAGAGGCTTTTGTCAAAGCAAAAGAAGAAAACAAGCAGATATTTATCGACTGCTACATCAAGACGTGTGTGCCATGCAAGTACTTGATGAAGAATGAATTTCCGAAAAAAGAATGCGGAGATTTCTTCAATGACCGCTATATCTGCCTCTCTATGGATATGGATGAAGGCGACGGACCTGCTGTGCGCAAGAATTATGAAGTGGGCATTTACCCTACATTCCTCGTCATCAATCCCAACGGAACCCTGTTTTGCAAAGAAGAAGGAGCCAAATGCCTCAGTCTGAAGATCTCTTTCGTAGAGCAAATGAAGCGCGCTTTGGATAAAGCATCATGGAATAAGCAATATAAGGAAGGACGTAGAGATAGCAGTTTTGTGAAAGAATACATCACTTATCTGCGTAATCTCGGTGATAATAACCTGCCTATCGTTGTCGATGAATATCTCTGTTCGATACCTGAAACTCAGTGGGTAAAACCAGAAAACTGGAATATGATTGTCTCTGATGTTAATAATCCAGAAATGGCCACTTTCTTACGTCTCCTTACTTACAGACCATCCTTTGAGAAGGCAATGGGAAGAGCAGTGGTGGAAGAGAAGATAATGACGGTGTTTCAAGAGAATTTCAGAATGCACAAGATGCTAAATATCGATTTCCAAAAGCGAATAGAAGATCTCAATCTCCTCGATAAAGCAGGCTATAAGCAAGCACGTCTTCTCGCCGACTGCATGACTATACGATGGATTATCAATGAGAAAGACACCAATCGTGTGGATGAAATCATCAATATCCTCGACCGGATGAAGGACAACACCAACCGTGACGACCGCATGGCTATCATCAAGGAGATGGTTCGCTTTGAGAAAATGGCTAATGCCGACCAGCGACAAAGAGCCGTACAAGCCCTCTCCGCTCTTCGTAAGGGAATGAGTGAGGCTGACATCGTTGAGATTGATAGGGTCATTAGGAGAAGTCGTTAAATGAAGAATCCCTTAAATGAAGAATGAAGAATGAGAGTTAGTCTTGTTTGCTTGAGAAATTCCACTAAGAACCTCAAAGCGGAGAACGTAATCCGGATTCTTCATTCTTAATTCTTCATTCTTTATTTAAGATATTCTTCATTTAGAACACTTTTCACTAAACCACAAATAATTCCCCCAACTCTTTGCAATAAAAAAAATATTTATTACCTTTGTAGCCAATTACTATTACGAATTACTAACTTGACCAACAAATGAGAAAAATCTTTACTCTTGCAATCTTGCTCATGACTTTCATGGCAATGAATGCACAGTCCTACAAAGAATTGAAATGGGGCGAGATATGCTCCGGAAAAATGGGAACGGAATGGTATGGCTCCGCTGAAGCTATCAGCGTGGCTGATACGCTCGTATCCGTGCAGAAAACTAATGGCGGATGGATGAAGAATGATCAGTTTCATAAACTGTCCACCAGCGAATTGACTGCCCGACAGAAGCTCAACGGCGATAATGGACGCAGCATCCATTCCTGCTTTGACAATAATGCCACCACCCAGGAGATGCGCTTCCTCGCAAAGGTGTATCAGCAAACCCACCAACAGCGTTTCCTCGATGCTTTCAAAAGAGCCCTCGACCTCATCTTCGTCTCTGGCAATAGCTTGAAAGGCGGATGGGCGCAGTACTGGCCTCTATCCTCGGATAAGTTTAGCTATCAGAACTATATCACCTTCAATGACGACCTGATGCTCAACATGATGCGTATTCTTCAGGAAATATCTGAGGGGAAAGGTGACTTCGCAGGACTCGTGGACGATGCCACACGCGAGAAATGCAAGGCACAATGGGACAAGGCGATAGAGTGCGTTATCAATTGCCAGATAGACGACAACGGCGTGAAGGCGGCTTGGTGCGCACAGCATGATGCGGCTGACTTCCTCCCTACAGAGGGACGTCCGCATGAGATGCCGTCAGTCAGCGGATATGAATCTGCCAACCTGCTCTATTATCTCATGTCAATCAATAAGCCTTCAGAAGAAATTCAGCAGTCTATCACCGCCGCCGTGGAATGGCTTAAAAGTCATAAATACAAGGAGAATGCCACAGTGCAGGACTATACCAACGCGAAAGGTGAGGCTGACCGCCACATCGTGGAGAAGCAAGGTTCTAATCTCTGGGGCAGATTTATCCAGATAGGTGGCGAGAGCGGAAAGAAGATATATCAGAAATTCTACAACAAACTGAAGGCGAGAGGCAAGTCGCGCGCTCATCATCTCACGGGATATTCTTATCCGGAATGTGACATCCTTGAGGCTTCTTACGATGAGACTAAGGCTTACCAGCCTATATTCGCCATCTATTCCAATGACTATCCCGAATTGTTCTATCGCCATCTCTACAATTACGATGACACGCCAGACGCGAAAGACAAGTATGGACAGACCGTTGCCACATCGCTCATGGCGAAAAACCGTAGAAGTTACCAGTATCTGGGCAGTTGGTGTGACGGCGTCATAAAGACATACGAGACTTGGAAGGCGAAGATAGATGCCGAGAATGAGAGTGGCGACCTTGAGAGTTACGTGATTTCAAGCGAGACAAACACCACTAATAAGGACGCAACATGGAATTTCAGCAACTCCATCTCCGTAGCCAACAATAAGAACAAGGGCTATGGAGCAGGAAAAAACAGTACGGTGAAGTTTTCGAGCGCTGACTATACGGTGACTCTCCCAAAGGACAAGAAGGTGGTGAAGGTCTCTTTCTCAGGATATGACAACTATGCCGACGCTGATGCCTACATCTCAAAGCTCAATGGCGAGACTTTCTCCAGCACGCAGTATGTCTTTCCTGCCAAGGTGAATGATGAAATGCAGAATGTCAACCACGTCATCACCCTCGCCACTCCAGCCTCCGGCACTCTCACTTTCTCCATTGCCAAGAAGCAGGTGTGTGCCATCATCACCCTTTATTGCACAGATGCCACCGGCATTAGTAAGGTGGAAAGCCAACAAGGTGACTCCACCACTAAGAAATATCTCCATAATGGTAGAGTCGTCATTGAGCGTAATGGGGTGAGATACTCTATAGCAGGAGCGAGAATGTAATCCTTTTAATTCATAATGCATAATTCATAATTCATAATGCATAATCAAAAAGGTTGTCGGTTGTGGGTCTTGGGTTGTGGGTCGTATAGTTAAATCTACCGATAACCGCCAACCCGCAACCGCCAACCTTTTCCCTATATGTGCATTTTATTTTTTCCTTGAATTAAACGAAATGCGCATTATTCCGTCTTTATGATAAAAGCCTCCATTATACTAATTATGAATCTGCTAAAAAGAATCTGCTAAAATGAAGAATGAAGAATATGAGTTAGTATCATTATCGTGGGAATCTCCATCAGAATACTCCACAAGTCGAAGAACGTATCCAGCCTCCCCCTACAGGGGGATAAGAGGGGGTCTGTTACGCATTATGAATTACAAACAAACACTAACCACCCTATTACTGGCAATGCTCAGCCTGATGGCGAAGGCAGATGCCATCGACTCACTTGAAACACTGTTGAGAGACCATCCACAGATACAAGAGAAAGTGTATCTGCATCTCGATAACAACTGCTATTTCGTGGGCGACACACTATGGTATAAAGCTTATGTGGTGCGGGCAGACAGTCTCAAGCCCACAAGAATGAGCAAGCTGCTCTATGTCGAGTTGCTCTCACCTGATGGTTTCGTAGTGGAGAGACAACACGTCATATTGGCAGGAAACGGCACCACTTACGGACAGTTTGCCCTGCCAGACAGTCTCTATTCCGGTTATTATGAGGTGAGGGCTTACACGAAATGGCAACTCAATTTCAATGTGGAGCATAAGAATTATACATTCATCGACGAACGAAGATTCTACAATAAGCAGATGTGTGCCGACTATTTCCGTGATTTCGAAGGACTTTACTCACGCGTAGTACCTATCTACAACAAGCCAAAGACGCCAGGCGATTACGCTCAGAGATATATCTCAAAGCGTCCGCGACAGAATGTGGCTAAGGAGCATCCGCGCCTGTCCGTCACGTTCTTTCCAGAAGGAGGCGAATGCGTGAAAGGAATACAGGGGAGAATCGCCTTCGAAGTGAAGGATCACAATGGTCAACTCATCGACATTGAGGGCACACTCTCCGATGGTACAAGAATCAGTACCACGCATTTAGGTAAAGGAACCTTCCTCTTCACTCCGAGCAATCAGGATGCTAAAGCCACATTTACATGGAACAATAAGGAGTGGACCTTCCGCTTGCCAAAACCGACAGACGGATGCGCACTCGCTTTTGACCCTGAGAAACGCATCGTAAGCGTCAAGTCGGGTGGGGCAGTGCCAAGCGCTTTAGCCGTGCTTTGCCGTGGCAGACTACAGCATTTCCAGCGTCTCAAAGGCAGCGAGAGCGTCAATCTCAATGCTTTGCCAAAGCCTTTGCCTACAGGTATCAATGAGATAATAATCTATGATGCAGATGCCAATCCAGTGGCTTCACGCCTTTTCTTTGTCAATAATCATGACTTCGGCAAGCCGGTGAAGGTCTCGCTCACGTCAGCCGATGCAGAGATAGGCGATAAATCCACGCTCCAGCCTTACGCCAAGGTGGATATGAAACTGGAAAGCGGTATGAAGACCAATGGAGTAATAAGCTTGGCAGTGCGTGATACGCAGACTGATGATCCTGCTTATGATGATGGAAACATGATGACGGAAATGCTATTGTCGAGCGAGCTCAAAGGGTTTGTGCCTACGCCAGGCTACTATTTCGCTGCCGATGATGAGGTACACCGCCGTAATCTCGACCTCCTGATGATGGTGCAGGGATGGCGCAGGTACAAGAGGGTGGCGCAGTTCCGCTATCTTCCGGAAAAGACCACGACATTTGAAGGCACCGTCTATAAATTGCTTTCCACCGCTTCGATTCTCGAAATTGATGACCTTGCCGGCATGATGCAGTCCACCAACGTGGCGGAAGAGGCGCTCGCAAAGATAGAAGGACTGACAGAGACCACCACATTGAAGGAAGATACAGAGGATGACGGCACCGGAATATCCACCGAAGTGACGGAGGAAAACGTGGAGTATGCCGTTGCCGAATATGAAGAAGGCAGGGTGCAGAATCGTCCTGTCTGCGTGGAAGCGGAGGTGTCAAAGGATGGCGATACGGCAGGAGTGGTGGTGAGAACCGACAAAAGGGGAAGATTCTCCTTCCAGTTGCCACCTTATTATGACGATGCAGTGCTCTTCATAAAGGCTTATAATCCAAAGGATTCGATATATAAATGTATGGCTTCCACCAAGGACAAGGGCTGGAGAGACGAGCGCAGCATACCAGATTATTTCGTAAAGCGCGATATGTTCTTCCCGATATTCTCACAGCCATATTCATGGTATCAGGTCAATTCGCCTGAGATACAGTTTGTTGACGTGGAGGATGACGAGAATATACCCGAGAGCAGCAAGCTTGCGGGAAACCATACCCTGCAGACTGTCTATGTGAAGGCAAAGCGCAGAGGCAAGCGTGCCATAGATTTCACCAAGCCGGCGATGGTGTGCGACACGTACAGACTCTATAATGACGTGACCGACTACGGACTGTCGATGGGTGTATTCAATGCGGCTACGTTCCCCTATCAGGTCTGTACTTACCTCTTCGGCAATATGGGACGCGTAAACCGTGGCATGAACGTCCGCGCTATGGTGGAGAAATCCACGTTCTATCGCAACTATACCCCTACGGTGACGGAGTTTGACAAGCCTATGTCCTCTGCCAAGATGTTTGATTTCCTGCATCTTAACCGTATGAATGAGGTGCGCGTGTTCACCGACTACGAGCTTCGCACTGACTCTTTCGATGTCTCTGCCGCCAATTCAGCGGACGTGACACTCGATTTTGTGCCGCTTCCTGATGAAGGAAAGCGTTACACATACCGTGACCGACGCTACATCTTCCCGGGAATAGCTTACACGGAGGAATACTATAACCCTGATTACAGCACGGCAATACCGCAGACGCCTACGGATTATCGTCGCACGCTCTACTGGAATCCAAACGTGAAACTGGATAAGAACGGCACTTTCACCACCTCTTTCTATAATAATTGTCGTGAGACACGCGTCAAAGTGTCGCTGTCAGGCTTGGATGCAGAAGGGCAGACCTATGTTTTGGGGAAATAGAAAAAAAACACTCTTGACAATAAATCCAAACAAATAGAATTATATAAGTAGGTAATCAAGATTATTTTGATTACCTACTTAACAATAATTCCCAACAAACAGAGTTATATATAAATATATATGACTCGCATAATCAAAACATATTATCTCCTGATGGCATTCCTTGCCGTGGCGCTTATGCTGCATTCCTGTGCGGCAGATAATGCCATGCGCAAGGGAGAGAAGTTTCTTGCCATAGGTGAATACCATGACGCTGCAGAGCAATTCAAGAAGGCATACACCAAGACGCCGGCCAAAGAGAGGCAACTACGCGGACAGAGAGCACTGAAGATGGCACACTGCTATCGCCATATCTCCAGCACGCAGAAGGCTATCTCTGCCTATCGCAATGCGCTGAGATATAATGTCGCTACGCTCGATGATCGCCTCGACTATGCCCGTCTCTTGCTGAAGAATGGGGAATACAAGCGTGCCCTTGCCGAGTTTGAATTGCTCAATGACTCTATGCCTAATAATGTTCTGGTGAGAAATGGACTCCTTTCCGCCAGGATGGCTCCGAAATGGAAAGAGCAAGGGTCGGACTATACCGTCAAGAAAATGACTGAATTCAATTCCAGACGCGCCGACTACTGCCCTGTCCTCGCAGGAGATCAATGGGATAGACTCTATTTCTCGTCCACCAGAAACGATGCTTTGGGCGATGAACTCAGCGGTATTACGGGGGCAAAGCCTGGCGACATATTCTTCTCTGACAAGGATGATAAAGGCAAATGGAGCAAGCCACAGACCATAGAGAGCGGTCTCAATACCGAATATGACGAGGGAGCCTGCTGTCTTTCTCCTGATGGAAGCACTATGTATCTCACTCAATGCACCGCTGACCCTTCTTATCCGCGCTATGCTCAGATAGTCACCGCACAGCGTTCTGACGCTTCTTGGGGCAAGACGACTCCGCTTCTTATCACTAATGACACGCTCTCCTCCTATGCGCATCCTGCCATTTCCCCAGATGGAGAGTGGCTCTATTTCGTCAGTGATATGCCTGGAGGAAAGGGAGGACTCGACATCTGGCGCATGAGACTGACCGCTAACGGACCTGTGGGAGTGGAGAATCTCGGCGAACCGATAAATACTCCGGGCGATGAGATGTTTCCTACATTCCGTCCTAATGGCGATTTCTATTTCTCAAGTGATGGTCATCCCGGCTTTGGAGGATTGGATATATTCATTGCCACAGTGGGCGAGGATGGCAACTATCATCTTTCCCACCCTGGCTATCCGCTCAATTCGCAGGGTGATGACTTCGGTATGACCTTCCAAGGACAGCTCAATCAGGGATTCTTCTCCAGCAATCGTGGCGATGGAAGAGGATGGGACCATATCTATTCCTTCTATAATCCAGAGATAGTGCAGACCATCCGCGGATGGATATATGAGCAAGATGGCTATGAGCTCACCGCTGGTGAAGCGAGAATAGTGGGCACTGACGGCACAAACCTGCGCCTTGGAGTGCGTGGCGATGGTTCTTTCGAATATGTAGTCAAACCAGGAGTGGATTATATCATATTGGGAATGTGCAATGGATTCCTCAATCATAAGGAGAAGATACACGTGGATAGCGTGAAGGAGTCCAAGGTCTATGACCTGCAGTTTCCTCTCGCTTCTATCTCAGCGCCTGTGCTTATCGACAATATCTTCTATGCCTTCGACAAGGCTACTCTCCTGCCGGAGAGCAAGAACGCCCTCGACTCACTCGTGATGATGCTCAATGAGAACCCTAATATAACCATCGAACTCTCTGCCCACACCGATTATCGTGGAGCTGAAGCTTACAACAAGACGCTTTCGCAGAAGAGAGCGGAGAGCGTGGTGAGGTATCTCATCGACCACGGCATCGCTGCCGACCGCCTCACGGCTGTGGGTTACGGTGAGGAAAAGCCGAAGACGATACGCCGCAAGGTGGCTGAACGCTATCCTTGGCTTAAGGAAAACGATGTGCTGACCGAGGAATTTATCCTAAAACTCAAACCTGAACAGCAGGAGACAGCGAATGCCCTCAATCGCAGAACCGAATTTAAGGTGCTCCGCACCACATATAATATGTTCGACAAGGACGGCAATCTGAAGAATCCTCCCAAGAAACCTGTGGATAAAGAGGTGGAGACCGATGATGATCCGTTCGGATTTGATATTGAAATGTTTTAGATGTTGTTTTGTTGTTTAGTTGTTTAGTTGTCTTGTTGATGGTCAAAGCGAGAGCGATTTCAGCAAACAACAAAACAACAAGACAACAAAACAACAAGACAACAAAATAATGTTACCAAAAGAATTTACCGACTATACCTCCGCCCTTTTCGGCAAAGAAAGATGGAGCAGTTATCTCGCTTCATTCGAGGAAAGCGTGCCGGTGAGCATCAGATACAATCCGTTCAAGACGCATCAGGACGAGGAACACCATCTCATTGGTTCGCCTATACCGTGGTGCCGCAATGCTTTCTATCTCGATGAGCGCCCAGATTTCACCCTCGATCCGTTGCTCCATGCCGGAGTCTATTACGTCCAGGAGGCGGGATCCATGTTTCTCGACGAGGTGATAAGGCAGTTGATGCCAGATTATCTTCCTGAGAAAGGCGTGGCATTGGACCTCTGCGCCGCCCCGGGAGGCAAGTCAACGCTCCTCCGCGCTGCCTTGCCGGAAGGATATATGCTCTACAGCAATGAGCCGGACCGCCGCCGTGCCAATATCCTTATGGAGAATATCCAGAAGCAAGGACATCCTAAAGTGGTGGTGACAAATAATTATGCCATCGACTATCAGCGCTCAGGAATGCTGTTTGACTTCATACTGTGCGATGTGCCATGCTCTGGCGAGGGAATGTTCCGCAAGGATAGCGGAGCGATAGGAGAGTGGAGTATGCAGAATGTTATGAAATGCAACGCCCTTCAGCGTAGCATAATAGAGGATATTTGGCCTTGCCTTAGTCCCAATGGCATACTCGTTTATAGTACGTGCACCTTCAATACTCATGAAGATGAGGAGAATGTGCGCTGGATTTGCGAGAAGTTTGGAGCCGAATTATTGCCTATAAAGATAGAAGATGAATGGAATATCACGGGCTCTCTCCTTCCTGAATGGCAACAACAGCCTGTCTATCGCTTTATTCCTGGTGTGACTCGTGGCGAAGGTCTCTTTATGGCGGTGCTCAGAAAGAATGGAGATGACGTGGTGAAAACTAAGCCAAAGGGGTGCCTTCGCATCATGTGTGACGGACATTATGAGGCTGTTCAGCGCACCAGACCGAATTCAAAAGCCGAACAGCGCAAGGAAAAATATTCCTCTTCAAAAGAGAAAAACGGGAATGCGAAAAAGAAAACTGGGAATGCCAAGGGCAATAAGGCACCACAACTCGTGCCTGCTCATGCAGAAGCCCTGCTTATCACCACTCCAGAAGATAAGTATCCGCGTGCCGAACTCACTCTGGAAGATGCCCTGCGCTATCTCCATCATGAAGCTATCGTGCTGGATTCATCAGTGCCTCGTGGCTATGTAGTGGTGTGTTATCATGGTCATCCCTTAGGATTCGTCAAGAATATAGGCAACCGTGCCAATAATCTCTATCCGCAGGAATGGAAGATTAGGAAGGATTTGGGTTAGTTGATGAATAAAATATCAATAAATAAAAATAAACAAATATATTTTTCTTTGTTTATTCTGTGTTTTTATCTATTGATGTTTCTTTTTTGAGGAGGTACTGTCTTCCAGACAGCCATTCTCTTCATGTCTATAATCCCGAGACTCCGTCCCAGGTTACTCTCGCTTCGCTCGGTATTGGCTTCCAGCCAAATCTTGTTTGGTTGTCTGGTTGTTTTGTTGTTTGTAATATTCGCTTGTGGCTTGACTATCAACCAAACAACTAAACCACCAAAACAACTAATCAATCTGGAAAGAAGTTTATAATGTGAATTCCACTTCATTAGATAGTTTGCGTATGCCTTCACATTTGAGGTCAGGAGTATTTATGCGGACATCGCAATCTATTACAAAAATATTTCCTTGAGGTGATTTAATAAGATTCTCATCATGCATATCACTCAGATATATACTCGGTGTCGCATAAGTCCAATTGCGAGGATTGATGAGTTTAAAGCCAAGTGACTCTATATAATTACGAATTTCGTCATCTGCAAGTGATGTCCCGTGAATAAAAGGTTGTTGTACTATGATTTGAAAATCATTTTCCGTAGTTCTACCAAAACCTAACACTGTAAGTCGTGTTTCCGGAAACAGAGTGTTATGAAGTGTTATCCGATCCAGCGCCAATTCAGGAAGAATATAATAGTCAAGACCTATTCGTTTGATAATTGTATTTCCATTGTCATACACATGCGCTTCTCCACCTTCGGCAAGTTGTTCACCAAAGGTTTGTTCAAAAGTTTTATCGACTTTATCTACCCAACAACCTATAGTCTTAGCCCATTGTTCTATAACATCTGCTTGCGCCTCTGCTCGTTGACACTCTCTTTCGAAAGAGCCTTCTGACGCAGTGAGTTGATTTGCTGGAGTTTCTGCTCCCGCGAGTAAGGATGCAACAACATGGAAGCTACCTCCCGTTGCGCAGCCATGCTGTTCGCTTGGTGTGTAGCGTTTAAGTAATAATTGTTTGTTGAAAAACTGTTCTGCATATTCATCGAGTTTTATTATTCCGTCATTATCAAATCCACTATTGATAATAATAGATATTGATTCCCAAAATTCTGTATTAGTCATATCACTGTTTATTGTGTTGGTGACATTATTCCAATTTGGGGTAAAATTACTCATTTTTTTTTGTATATGCAAATTTCCTCATGTTAATGTGTAAAATAATACTTATTAAGTATGTGATTGAATTTATTCTTATAATAATGAAAAAAATCCGTGAAGAACAGATCCGTCGCATCCAGGTTATCCCTGATAGATTTTGAACATGGCGAGAGAGCCGAAGGCGAGCGAGCACAGTAAGAGCTGTCTGGAAGACAGTACCGAGCGAAGCGAGAGTAACCCGGGACGAAGTCTCGGG
>URJQ01000056.1 GCA_900548195.1 uncultured Prevotella sp. | reverse complement strand
TTCTCTCCATAGTCCATGAACTCGCGATCTATCTTCTGAGGGTCATGACGGATGTCGATAAGGAGGAATACGTTGACCAACTGCTCGCGCTGAAGGATGTATGTAGAAATCATCTTTGTGATGTCATCCTGCACTTTCTTCGACCTTTTGGCGAAACCATAGCCTGGAAGGTCAACGATATACCATGAATCGTTGATTGTGAAATGGTTGATGAGCAGGGTCTTACCAGGTGTTGCGGAAGTCTTTGCAAGGCCTTTATGGTTGCAAAGCATATTGATAAGGCTGGATTTGCCAACATTACTTCTGCCGATGAAGGCAAACTCCATCATATTATCTTTCGGGCACTGCGATAATTTCGCTGCGCTTATCTTAAATTCTGACTTTTTTATTTCCATGTATTCTAAAAAAAAGTGGGATGAAAAAAATGAATTATTTATCTTAATGGCCCGTTATATGGGTGTGATAATTAGCTAAAGTAGGTAATCGGAATCATTTTTATAATAATGAAAAACAAATATTTTTATCTATATTCATTACCAAAATAATTTTGATTACCTACTGATTAAGTAGAGAACGCAAGAATTATACATATAATCCTGACCTTTTACTTTTTCCCATATTTGTCTATAAGTGGCTGTGCCATTTGAGAATTAAGTGATTTCGCTTTCTCTAATTCAGCCAAACCTTCCTTTTTCTTACCCTTCTGTATGAGTGCAAGTCCGAGGATTGCATGGCCATCACCATAGTCTGGGAATTTCTCAATGCACTCTTTAGCTGCTTGCATGCCCTCGTCCAGCATGTTTACACGAACATATATCAATGCTTTCTCAGCGTGATAAGTGCCTTCGTTAGGATCAAGTTCGCAGGCTTTGGTAATGTCTTCGATAGCCTGTTGGAACAGACGGCAACGCATTTCGGTCTGCTCACGCATGTAATAGAAGTTTGCATTGAGACGTCCTTCCATGATTTTTTCGTAAGTATAGAGGTCGGTTACGGCTTTGCGTGACATTCCTACCTCGTCAAGATATTGCGCACGAGCAAAGAAATATGGAGCGGCGTCAGCTCTGTAAGGCTCTGAAAAACATGCTACTGCACTGTCAAGCAATGCTATTACAGTCTCTTTTGGGGCTTTAATGTTCTGCTGACACAAAGCTGCAGAGAAGAAACATTCAGCACTTCGCATATTCGTCTTGCTGACATTGACGAAGAGTTCTCTGGCTTTCTCATAATCCTTCTGTGCATACAGTATCTTAGCCTTGTGGAGAGTGTAGGCAGGAAGCGGATTGATAGCGTACGCAGCATCAATTTCCTCTATCGCTTTGCCGAGAGTCCATGTGGTGAAAGTAGAGTCATTGCTCAGTATTATCTTATTGTAAATAATGCGAGAGAAGGCAAAATGTGCCTCGTCTTTCTTCTCACTCTTCTCTATTCCTTCCTTCATCACCTGGTCAGCCTGTGCGTATTCGCCCTTGTCAGTGAGCGTTGCAGCCTTGGTCTCATAGCCTTCGTATGCTGTAGGGAAGCGATTGATAAACTCATCAGCGGTGGCTATCATATTCTTTGCAGTGCTTCTGCTCTGCGACATCATGAGAGCAAGCAGTGCTTGCTGGAAATCTTCCGGTAAAGCCACTCGCATATTTGTCTGGCGAATGGTAGCCTGATTGGCTGTAAGTCCGTTGACTGTCATAGACATAGCATACTGAGCACTTGGACAATAGAGGTCTGTGCGCTTGCTGGCTGGCTGCATGAGACCCATCAATTCGCCGTTGGAATTGAGGAAAGGCGAGCCTGCAAGTTCGTCAGGTGCTGTCTGCTCGAAGGTGTAGTAAGGCAAATTCTGGTCGAAAGTTTCGACAATAGACGGAGAAAAGCGCTTTATCACCGGATTCTTTATGTCATATTCCACCAGCCAACACTCGCCTCCTACTGCCACAGGAGTGGTACTAACTACCGCAGGGGTAATCTGCATCTTCTTTCCTTTTGGGATTATGACGCGGAACTTTGAGACATTATATATCTCATTGGCACCAATGAGGCAGTCAACGTCATATTTCCTGCCTTGAGCATCAATGACATTAGCAGATGAAGCGCCTACAAAAGCTTCCCAAGAGCTCAGAGCTGTGCCGTCAGCGCCAGTAAAAATTCCATAACTTGTATGGAGTAGTTTGCCTTCCTCATTAAATGTAGTGAGTTTGAAGACGTTTTTTGCCGCTTTCTTTACCTGTGATGACTGCGCAATCACAGGCATTACGCAGGCGAAAAGCATGACTATTGCGATTATCTTTTTCATCTTTTTGTTGTCGGTTGTTTAGTTGTCTTGTCGCTTTATGTTTTTGATGTTCATATTGATAGGCTTATATTGTATGCTTTTGTTGTAAACAATTCGACCTTAAAACGCCAAAATCATAAATCAACAAAGAATAAAGTATGGTTATTTGTTCTTGTAAAGCAATTCCTTTGCATTGATAATAGCAGCCTCAGAGATGTTTTCTCCACTCAGCATCTGTGCTATTTCCTGCACTCTTTCTTCCTCTGTCAGGCGACGCATGATGGATGTTGTGCCATCTTCAGTGTCGTGTTTCTCCACCTTATAGTGCGCTGTTCCTCTGGCAGCGATTTGTGGAAGGTGCGTGATACTGAGCACTTGACGGTCTGCTTTGCCCATTTGCAGCATTATCTCAGCCATCTTTTCAGCCATTTTACCACTGACACCCGTGTCTATTTCATCAAAGATTATGGTAGGAAGCTTTATTGCTCCGCTTATCATAGCCTTGAGAGAGAGCATCACTCTCGCTATTTCGCCACCAGAAGCCACTTGAGATACAGGACGCATAGCCATGCCTTTATTAGCTGAGAAGAGGAAAGCGATGTGGTCAATACCATCGTGTCCCATTTCTCCAGCCTTTACCTCAACGGCAAATTGAACGTTTGGCATTCCGAGGGAGACGAGTCTTTCGTGTATTTCCTTTTCGATAATCTTGGCTGACTTGTGCCTTGTCTTGCTCAAAATGCTTGCTTTTTCCATTGCAATAGCTTTGAGTTTTGCCACAAGTTCGGTCTGTGTAGTCTGTTCTATGTCAGAATTGTCTATCACATCTACAGCCTTTTGCAGTCTGTTCCTTTCTTCAATGAGTTCCTCCACCGTATTCATATTGTATTTACGTTGGAGAGAATATATCGTGTCAAGGCGCTCATTGATTTGCTCAAGCCTTTGAGGATCAAAGTCAACATCATCCAATGCGTAGCTGACTTCCGAAGCAATATCCTTTATCTCTATGTAAGCAGAGGCTAATCGATCATTTATCTCGCTGATTTTTGGGTATAGTTGAGAGATGGAATCAATGCGTGAGCACACCGTTTTCAGGTTTCCCACTATGTCATTATCATCACCAGAGAGCAGTTCGGTGGCTTCATAAAGGGCAGCCTTGATATCTTCTGTGTGCGACGCACTGCGACTTTCATTCTCCAAGTCTTCCTGTTCGCCCTCTGAAAGGTTAGCTTCTGTCAGTTCATTGAGCTGGAAACGCATAAATTCCTCATTGCGTTGTGACTCTGATATCTGCTGACGAAGGTGCTCCAGAGTAGTTTCTGCTTCATGATAGGCTTTGAAAGCCTTGGTGAAAGCATTCCTTTCAAGAGTGTTTTGCGCAATGATATCTATGGTATTGAGTTGGAAATCCTCCTTTTGCAGTAGGAGATTCTGGTGCTGGGAGTGGACATCCATTAGCATTTCGCCAAGTTGTCGCATCTGATGTATGGTGGCAGGCGTGTCATTGATAAAGCCTCTGCTCTTTCCTGCCGCTGTCAGTTCGCGACGAATAATGCAGTCTTCTGGGTCGAAGTCAATGTCATTGTCCTCAAACCATTTGCTGATGCCATACTTAGAGAGGTCGAAATGTGCTTCGATGGTGCATTTATGAGCTCCTGACTTGATGGCTTTTGAGTCGGCACGTTGTCCCATAAGCAACCCAATAGCACCGAGAATGATACTTTTTCCGGCGCCTGTCTCACCCGTAATGACTGAGAATCCTGCGTCAAACTCAATGTCCAAGGAGTCGATGAGGGCAAAGTTTTTTATGTGTAATAGCTTAAGCATGGTTTACTGTTTGATCTTTTCCCATTGGGAATTTTGTGAAGCATTGATGCTTTGGAGAATTTCATATATGCTTTCTTTCTCCTTTTGCGTTCCTTTACCTTTATATATATTGGCAAGTTCGTCTTTCTTGAATTCCGTCCAGATTTGTGGTAACAGCGAAAGAGGACGGTCATTATGTGCCTTTTTCAGATTATTCTCTATGGTGGTGGTAATCTCTGTGCGTCCACGTTCCACGTTGTTAGCCATTTCATCCAGTCCTTTTCGGTAGTAATCATATTGCAGTTGGCGGAACGGAGCCATGGCCCCATCGAGGTAATCATTGATTATTGCGAAGCGATTTTTGGAATTGTCGAATGCTTTCCATCCGGAAAAAGCGAGATTTTGCGCATTATTGGTAAGGTTCATGCAGCGTTGCAATATCTCTTCTCCACCGTTAGGAGAGAATGTTTCGAGGTCAAGTCCTATGATAAGGAAGGCATAATAGCCTATGAGAGCGGTCAGTTGATTGTCTATTACGTCCTCATTAAACTCCAGTTGGTCGAATTGTGAGAACTCGAAATTGAAGTCTCCATCATTATTACTGTAGAATGTGGTGGTGTAGGAACTATTGAATACCGGGCGACTTGCCTGTATCATAGCGGTACAAGTCCAAAGGTTTGTCTCCGAATTGTATTTCTTTACCGTGATATTAAAGTTGCAAGGAATGCGTTCATGCTCCTGAAAATGCAGGTTGGTCCACTGCTTGTGATTGACGAAGTCTTCGATAGTCTCCTTGAATTTCTCAAAGACAGCATTGTCTGTGCCCTGCACTGCGTTTCGGTTGACTGTGAATTTAGCCAGCAATTCCTGTGCTGAAGCAGGGACAATACATGACCATACCATCGCCATAACAGCGATGGTACGTATCAATGAGTTATTTTTTTCGAGTACAGTCAATTCTTTTTTACTTATTATAATGTTGCAGAATGCGCTCCGTAATATAGTAAGCAGCACTTTATAATGTTGCAAAATGCGCTTTATAATACAGTAAGGAGCATCTGATAATGGCGTAAAATGCGCTTAGTGACTTACTTTCCCATGAGTCCAGACTCACGCATTCTGATGCGAGTCATCCATTGTTTGGTCTCAAGAGGGAAGTCGCCAGCCATCATCCAACTGAAATAACCTGGATCGCGACGCAATACGTCAGCCACTGTGAAGCCTTTATATTTTCCGAAATTGAAGTATTCCTGCTTTCGTGGCTTTCCATTTTTGTCGAGAAGAGGCTTTCCGTCAGGTCCTTTCACGTCGCCCCACACCAGTCTTCCGGCGAAATCGACGTTATCATTTTGGCGTGAGAACTCATTCAGAACGTCCATATCATTCTCTAATTGACGCTCTTCCTCTTCCTGTTTGCCAGGAGCATACATGTCAAGTTCGCCCTGAAGCACTCTGTATGTCGCTTCTGTATCCTGGTCAGCAAGGTGTGCTTGGAAGTCATCTTCCATCTTTCTGCCGCAATAGAACTTATATGCGGCAGCAAGATTTCTGCGTTCCATCTTATGGAAAATGGTCTGTGCGTCGATGAGACGACAGCGGGAGAAGTCATAATTCTGTCCTGCACGGAGAAATTCCTCAGCAAGCATAGGCACATCGAAACGGTTTGAGTTGAAACCGGCGAAGTCGCAGCCCTCAAAATCGTGTGCTAAAGTGGCTGCAATCTGCTTGAAAGTAGGTTTGTCAGCCAGCATCTCGTCAGTGATACTTGTCAGTTCGACTACCAACTGGGGTAGAGAACGCTCCGGATTGACGAGGTGATTGCCTCTTTTCTCTGTGCCGTCAGGCATTACCTTGATGTATGAAATCTGGATAATCCTGTCTTTGCTGATGTCCAGACCGGTCGTCTCAAGGTCGAAGATGACCAATGGTTTAGTGAGATTAAGTTTCATTGTAGTGAGGTGGAATAGTAGATTACCACCCAATAATAATGTTCTATATATTACCTTGCTCAGTTGTAGATAATCATAACTATAGTTTTTGATAGCCATTCTTTTATCAATTGATGATTGCAAGCAAAGCCATTGGCAATCAAAAGCATAGCCATTTTCAATCAAAAGCATAGCCATTTTCAATCAAAAGCAAAGCCATTTGCAATCAAAAACTATAGTCCATACCAATCAAATACCTTAGTCGTTGAGGAGCATAGGCATGATAAGCATGAGCACGTCTTCACCTTCAGGCTGCTGTGCAGGAGAGATGATGCCGGCGCGACCTGGGTCAGCGAGCTCGATTACTATCTCGTCAGAGGTCAGATTGTTGCATATCTCATAGAGAGCGCTACCCTTGAATCCGATGCTCATAGGCATACCGCCGTATTCACACACCACATTCTCACGAGCACTTGTAGCAAATTCGATGTCCTCAGAGTTGATTTCGAGACTGTTATATTGGATTCTGAGTTTTACGAGCTGTGTACTTTCACTTGCAAAAGGCATTACGCGACGCAGAGCACTGATAAGAGCCTTGCGGTCAATAGTGAGACGGTTAGGATTATCCTGTGGAATAACGCTGTTATAGTTAGGGTATTTGCCCTCGATAAGTCTGCAAGAGAGCATACCATCATTATATATTACCTCAGCATTGGACTGATTGAAGCGGATAGTAACGTCCGAACCATCAGCGGCAAGCACGGTGCGCAGCAATGTAGCAGGCTTCTTTGGCAGGATGAATGAAGCAGGAGTCTCTGTCTTGCAACCATAAATACGGTTTCTTACGAGCTTATGTCCATCACTTGCTACGATGGCCATATAGTCTTCTTTGAGGTCGAAGTAGAGACCATTCATTACCATTCGGAGTTCATCCTGTGCGGTAGCAAAGAGTGTGCGGTTGATATTATTGATGAGAACTTCAGAAGGAAGGACTGTGGAAGTGGCTTCGCCTTCAAGTCCTTTCATGCGAGGATACTCGTTAGCGCTTTGTCCGAAGATGCGGTATGAGCCATTCATATAGTTCATCTTTATGCTATTATCTTCGAGGTTTACGTCAAAGACGATAGGCTGCTCTGCAAGTTCCTTTACGGAAGTGAGCATGATGCGGTTAGGTACGCAGAATGAACCATCAGAATCATATTCGATGAGATCCATAGTGCAGTTCATCATATTTGTGTTGTCGGAAGCGGTGAGTGTCAGTTTTCCATCCTTTATCTCAAAGAGGAAGCACTCCAGAATGGAAATAGAGTTCTTAGGGCTTATTACTTTGCTTAGGATGTTGAGTTTGCTGCTAAGTGCAGTACTTGAAAGTGAGAATCTCATAGTTTATATTTTTTTTGATTTTTATTTCTTTCCGTTTTAGGTTACAAAGATACAAAAGTTTTGGCATAATTAGAAAAATAATCGCATGAAATTTGTCTAAATTAAAAATATTTTAGTAATTTCGCAGACGGAATGTGTGAAAAACATAAATTCCCAATAATTATCAAGAAACTTATATATAATATAAAATATGGAATTACAAGGAAAAGTGATAACAGCTCTGCCACAGCGTAGTGGTACGAATCAGCGTGGTGAATGGGTAGCTCAGGATTTTGTCATTGAGACACATGACACATACCCAAGAAAGATGGTCTTCTCTGTATTGGGAGCAGACCGCCTTCAGCGCTTCAATATCCAGATAGGTCAGGAAGTTCTCGTGGCTTTCGATATTGATGCTCATGAGTATAACGGACGTTGGTTTAACAGTGTTCGTGCATTTGATGTTCGTCAGGTGGATCCAAATGCCGCTGCTGCCGTACAGAATCCATTCCCAGGAACAGTAGCTGCAGCCGCTCCAGTTCAGGCTCCAGTAGCTGACAATACTGTAAATCCAGCTGCTCCATTCCCTGCACAGCCGGAGGCACCAGCAGATGGAGGCGCTGACGACCTTCCATTTTAAACAATAGTTGCCCATTTTGAATATTTACCCACAAAGTAAGATTGCCGTGAAGCGTTCTCACTTTGTGGGCAAAATGATATAGATGAGCGATATAAGTGGCATCTCTGAGATATGCCAATAATCTTGAATTGAAAGTTTTACCTTAATCTTCCCATTATTGCCTATGCAAGAAAGCCAGACCAATAGGCACAGACACTTGAAGCAGCAGATACTTCCAGTGGCAAGAAAGGCCTTTTCACTTCATGGTATCAAAGCCGTGAAGATGGATGACATTGCTTCAACCATGAAGATAAGCAAGCGTACTCTTTATGAAACATACCAGAACAAAGAGGAACTCTTGTTTGATGTCTTAGTGGATTCTTACAAGGAGTGGGAGACGAAGATGGATCTATTTGCCAAGCAGACGGATGATATTATGGATCTCCTGCTTGAGTTTTTGCGTCTGCATACAGAGATGTATGTTAACACCAATCCGCTGTTCTTTAGTGAGTTGTCGCGTTATCCTGGACTCTCGGCGAGGTTTAAGGTGATACGAGGACAAGATGAAGACAAGTATCAGGAGTTCTTTGCAAAAGGAATAGAAGAAGGTTATTTCCGCGATGATGTGAATTACGATTTGCTTGTAAAGATTTCCCGTGATATGCACATGCTCTTCCGCACTGAAGATGATTATAAACCTTATGATATGAAAGAGATATTTCTCAGTTTTGTATGCAGTCTTCTGCGTGGCGTTTGCACCGAAAAGGGCATTAAGCGTATTGATACTTTTCTGAAAGTGCCGTCCTGATTTTATTGCAAAATGAGAAAATAAATCATCCCTTTTCATACTCTTAATCGTGAGTATGGGAAGGGATGATTTATTTTAGTTGGATTAAAAAACGGTTATGTTGTCTGTTTGTTTGGTGGTTATGTTGTTTTGTTGTTTCGTTGTTTGATAAGTTACAAACAATGATGGCATTCAACCATTCTACAAAACAATATAACCACCAAATGACAAGACCATCAGTTGATTACAGACCTTTGAGATATTCAGTACATTCCTCGAAGGTCTCGAAAGTATTCTCCTTAGGAATGAGAATAGGGATGATATGATGATTCTCAAGCATATAGCGAGGCTGAGGCTGTATGATGGTCATAAGCACCTTTATGCCTTGGGCCTGAAGGTCCTTGATAGCAGTCTCCATAGCGTAAACACCGCTCTGGTCCATGAAAGGAACGCGACGCATACGGATGATGACAATCTTCACATTGGTAGGAATATCGTGCATAACACGCTGGAAACCAGTGATACTACCGAAGAAGATAGGACCATCAAGACGCTCGATGTATATGCGATTGCGGATTTCTTCAGGAATATCTTTCTCGTCTTCCCATGGGCTTTCCTTGTCGAATGTGTCGAGAGCCTTAGCGCTATAGCTGTTTTCTACGAGGTCACCAGCACGCTTCATGAAGAGAACGCAAGCGATTACCATGCCGATTCCCACAGCGGTGAGCAGGTCAACAAATACAGTCATGAGGAATACCACCATCATAACGAAAGCGTCAGACTTAGGAATGCGGAGGATATCCTTAAATCCACGGAAGTCGATGATGCCCCATCCTACGGTGATAAGGATACCAGCAAGAACTGAGAGTGGTACATATTTCACGAGAGAACCAAGTCCGAGAAGGATGGCAAGCAGAAGGACAGCGTGTATCATACCGCTAATCTGAGTGCGACCACCAGACTTTACATTCACCACAGTACGCATAGTTGCGCCCGCACCAGCAAGACCGCAGAACAAACCAGCCACAGCATTACCAATACCCTGACCTATGAGTTCCTGATTTGAGTTGTGCTTGGTCTTAGTGATATTGTCTGCAACCACAGAAGTGAGCAGAGTGTCGATACTGCCAAGTCCAGCAAGGGTCAGACCAGGGACGAGAGAAGCCTCAAGTACAGAAGCCCAGTCGATGCCATTCAGCTGCACCTTTGTGAAGAAAGGCATAGGAAGACTGGCAGGGATATTGCCGATGGTCAGAGAAGAGTCGAGGTTTGTGAAGAGGGAAACCACGGTCACAGCGATAAGAGCAACGAGAGTGGCAGGCACCTTCTTAGTCACCTTTGGCACAAGGACGATGAGCGAGATGCAAGCAAGTCCGAGGGCAAGGGCAATAACGCTCACTCCGTCAGCCAGAGCGGCAGGGAAATTGATAATCATATCCAGTGTGCTGGCAGGTGATTTCTTGCCTATGATAGGATAAATCTGCTGGAGGATGATGATGACACCGATGCCGCTCATGAATCCAGAGAGCACAGGATAAGGGATATAACGCACGTATTTACCGATGCGGATAAGTCCGAAGATAACCTGAAACAGTCCGCAGAAGATGCCGGCAAGCGACATGGAGAGAATTACAGCGGAGATGTTGCCCTGCGAACTTGCCCATGCTCCGCTCACGATGGAAGCGGTGATGACGGTCATAGGGCCAGTAGGGCCGGAAATCTGTGAGTGAGTGCCGCCAAAGAGGGCTGCAAAGAAACCGAGCAATGTAGCTCCGACAAGACCTGCAAGGGCACCCATGCTGGATGCTTCAGGACTGTCAACGCCACTAAATGCCTGAATACCGAATGCCAGTGCGAGTGGGAGTGCCACGATACCGGCTGTGATGCCACCGAAGACATCGCCTTTGATGTTGTTTGTCTCGATAAAAGCCATGGTAGGTTTATTATCCTAAATGTATTAAAATGATGAAGTTATTACTAAATTCTTAAGGAGATGCAAAGGTACTTCATTTTTCTGAGATAGCAAAATTTTTTTGAAAAATCTTAATAGAGGTTAAGGAAAACCTTGTTTTTCATCCTTTTTTTATATCAAGAGATTCTGGATATAAGAGAGTAATACATCATAAAATTGTTCGATTTTTCCGTATGTGAAGTATAATGTAAAATATGTTTTGTAAGATATTGAATATCAATGCGTTGTAAAAGCATAGTTTTTATGCTGTAAAAGCATAGATATTGCAGTGTAAAAGCTATGCTATTAGGAGGTAAAAGCTATGATATTGCAATGCGAAAGCTAAGTTATTGCAAAATAATAGCTTTGCCTTTACTTTTTTGTTCGATTTTTCCTACTCCTTTTATTCGATTATATATAAAGAAAACCGACAAAGACCTTTTGCAATAGAAGGCGATGATTCCTTCCATTGCAAGAGGCTTTGTCGGTTTTTATGTTCTACCAAAGTCATATTCGACTTGGCGAAATAGTCATTGGATTATTCCTTTACAGGGATTTCCTCAAGAGTCTTGACGAGTAACTGCCAGAACTTAGGCACTGAAGGGATGTGTGCTCTCTCGCCTGCAGTGTGTGGAGAACGGATTGTAGGACCGAAGCTTACGATGTCGAGACCTGGGTATTTGCCGAGGATTACAGAGCACTCGAGACCAGCGTGGCATACCTGAACGATAGGATCCTGATTGAAGAGGTCCTTATAAATCTTGCTCATGAGAGCTACCATTGGGCTGTTAGGGTTAGGGTTCCATCCGAAGTAGTCGCCACTTGTGATGACCTTCATGCCTACCATAGCCATAGCGCTTGATACAGTCTTTGTCACATAATCCTTCATGCTTTCAGAAGAAGAGCGTGCGAGGATGAGCATCTCAGCCTTGGAGTCGGTGATATTGATGATGGCGAGGTTGCTTGAAGTCTCTACCTTTGTAGGGATAGTAGGAATCATGCGGATAACGCCGTCGTGACAAGCATAGATAGCGTCGATGAGATTGTCCTGAATGTCAGCAGGAACCTCAGTCTTAGGAGTCTCGACGTCCTCACAGAAGAATTCGATAGCGTCCTCGATGCCGTAGTAATCCTCTACGATTTGCTCCTTCCAGTCCTCTACGAGTTCCTTAGTAGCTTCTACATTCTCAGCAGGAACAGTAAGCACTACAACGCAAGAGTTAGGGATAGCGTTGCGCATATTGCCACCGTGCCATTCAGCAAGACGAGCATCACACTGGCTGATAGCCTCGCGTACGAAGCGAACCATCTGCTTGTTGGCATTAGCTCTGCCCTCATTGATTTCGAGACCAGAGTGTCCGCCCTTCAATCCCTTGATAGTTACCTTGATAGCCTTATCGCCTTCTTCTGTCTCTACAGGCTTGTATTCGATAGTACCAGTGATATCTACGCCACCAGCAGAACCTACTATCATCTCGCCTTCATCCTCAGTGTCGAGGTTGAGGAGGATATCAGAGTTCATCTGTCCAGTAGGAAGGTCGTTAGCACCATACATACCTGTCTCTTCATCAGCGGTGCAAAGAGCCTCGATAGGACCATGCTTGAGAGTCTTGTCCTCCATTACAGCCATGATGGCAGCAATACCGAGTCCGTCATCAGCACCGAGAGTAGTGCCCTTAGTCTTCACCCATTCGCCGTCAATCCATGTCTGGATAGGATCAGTCTCAAAGTTGTGGGTAGAGTCTGGAGTCTTCTGAGGCACCATATCCATGTGAGCCTGAAGCATAACGGTCTTTCTGTTCTCCATACCAGGAGAAGCTGGCTTGCGCATTACTATATTGTTTGCAGAATCTTTGAAAGCTTCTACACCGACTTTCTTTGCGAAGTCAAGGAGGAATTGCTGTACTTTTTCGAGATGTCCTGATGGACGTGGCACCTGTGTGAGGTCATAGAAGTTACGCCAAACGCACTCAGGCTGGAGGTTTTTGATTTCACTCATGATGTTTTGGTTTTTTGGTTATTGGTTATTGGTTATGGTTTTGCGGGCAACTTTACCTCTTTATTACATTGTATATGTGAAAAAAGAAGAAATGTCCGGTAAACTTTTTATTTCTTAATTTGCTGAAAGAAAGCACTTGAACCACTTTTTTTGTTTATGCAATCTGCAGTTTTGCTACAGGCTTTTTCAGCGAAAGCGCCATCCAGGCATATATGCCGAGGGCAACAACGAGAAGGGTCTGCACCGTGTGGACGATGAGAACAAAGTAGAGAGCTTCATTGTCTGCCACCCCATAGAGTATGAGCATCGTCTTTACAGCAAAGTGCCATGGACCTGCACCGTTAGGAGTAGGGACGAGAACAGCGATGCTTCCGACGATGAATGTCACAAGAGCGCAGGTAAGTCCCAAATGCTCTGTTCCTGCAAAACAGAAGAAGGTGAGGTAGTAATGCAGGAAATAGCATCCCCAAATCGCAAGCGAATAGATGACGAAAAGCGGTATGTTCTTCACTTTTTTCAGTGACGTGACTCCTTCGAGTATGCCATGTATCGTGGTCTTTACCTTATAGTAAATGGCAAGTTTCTTGCGGAAAACATACAGTGACATCAGTGCCGCTGCGCCACATATAGCTGTTACGATGTAGCCAGTGGTGGAGAAAAGACCGAATATCTCGTCGAATCGCGTTCCTGTGTGCGAGAAGAATGTCAGAAATACCGGCATCTGGCTCAGTAATGTCAAAGCTGTGATGATGAGAATGATGAGAGAATCGACGGCTCTCTCTGTGACTACTGTGCCAAGAGCCTTTGGAAATGAAGTTCCTTCCCATCGTTTCAGTATAGCGCATCTTGTAAATTCGCCTATTCTCGGTATTACCAATGAGGCGGCGTATGAGATAAATATGGAGTAGATAGCGACGCTTGTACGTGGCTTTTCATCCACAGGCTCCAGACTTTGCTGCCATCGCCATCCTCTGAAAGCCTGCGCAAGAATGCCGAAAGGGAAGGAAAAAAGCATCCACCACCAATTCATCTCGTCCGTCAGCACGTGGCGAATGCGCTGGAAATCGAAGTCCCTATACATCCAGTAGAGTATCGCTCCTCCGAGGATAAGTGGGGTGGCAATCTTTAGGATGTCTGTGATATGTTTTCTTTGCATTATTTTCAATAATTATCACGCAAAGGTATGGAAAAATCAGAGAATAACCAAATAATAATATATAGAAAAATACTAAATAAGATTTTTTTACATTTTCTATTGCGTTTTTTCGCATTTTAGTTGTATCTTTGTCGTCAAATTCTCTCAAACCAGCGTGACACTAAGTGACGAAAGCTGGCACATCATATTAAATGAAGCAAGTAAGACCAAAGAAAAATCTCGGACAACACTTCCTTACCGACCTCGGAATTGCAAAGCGCATTGCCGATACAGTGGATGCATACCCTGATATACCCGTGCTGGAGATAGGTCCAGGCATGGGAGTAATGACGCAATACCTCTATCCTAAGGAGCGTGAGTTCAAGTGTGTAGAAATAGATACGGAGTCAGTGGCTTACCTCAACGAGGCTTTTCCACGTCTTCGTGACAATATTATAGGTGATGACTTCCTCCGTATGGACCTCAATGACGTCTTTGGAGGACGCCAGTTTGTGCTCACAGGCAATTATCCTTACGACATATCTTCACAGATATTCTTCAAGATGCTTGACAATAAGGAGCTTATTCCTTGCTGTACGGGCATGATACAGCGTGAAGTCGCCCTTCGTATTGCCTCCGAACCAGGCAATAAGGCATACGGCATTCTGTCGGTATTGATACAGGCTTGGTATGACACAGAGTATCTCTTCACGGTAGATGAGACCGTGTTTAATCCGCCGCCAAAGGTAAAGAGCGCTGTGATTCGCATGACTCGAAATAGCGTTACCGACCTCGGATGTGACGAAGTGCTATTCAAGAGGGTGGTGAAAACCGTCTTCAATCAGCGACGTAAGATGCTCCGCGTATCTCTGAAGCAGATATTCAATGGCGATAATGCCGCAGCACCAGAATTCTTCGAGCATGAGTTGATGACCAAAAGACCGGAACAACTGACCGTTCAGCAGTTCGTCGAACTCACAAATCTCGTAGCAGAAGAGCTGGCAAAGCACGAGAAATAGAGTCCAATTGCCTTGGTGCCCGCCACGTTACAGGTGGATATAACCCCCTAATCAAAAACCCACAACAAAATAATAAAACAAAATTATGATCGACGTAAAAGAAATCCTAAGTGATGCTGAAGAGCGTATGGAGATGGCAGCAATGTTTCTCGATGAGGCTCTTGCAAAGGTACGCGCCGGTAGAGCCAACATTGCTATCGTCAGTGGCGTACGTGTAGAATCATACGGCATGATGGTACCTCTCAATCAGGTGGCAAGTGTTACAACGCCAGATGCTCGTACTATCGCCATCAAGCCATTCGATAAGAAGCAGATACGCGAGATAGAGAAGGCTATTATGGATAGCGATGTAGGCATTACTCCTGAAAACAATGGTGAGATAATCCGTCTCGGCATCCCACAACCTACCGAAGAGCGCCGTCGCGACCTTGTAAAGCAGTGTAATAAGATAGGTGAAAAGTCTAAGGTAGAGGTGCGCAATGTGCGTGGCGACATCAAGGACAAGCTGAAGAAGGCTATCAAGGACGGTCTCTCTGAGGACATAGAGAAGGACGCAGAGAATGATCTTCAGAAGCTTCATGATAAGTTTATCAAGAAGATTGATGGCATGCTGGAGGCTAAGACCAAGGAAATCATGACCGTATAATGCACGGATTAGTAATCAAAAACACAGGCTATTGGTACACAGTCCTCACGGATGAGGGCGAGACAATAGACTGCAAGATAAAAGGAAGCTTCAGACTTAAAGGCATCCGCAGCACCAATCCGGTGGCTGTGGGTGACTTTGTCACGATTTTACCTAATCAGGAAGGCACGGCTTTCATCACTGCAATAGACGATAGGCGAAACTATATCATCCGCAAATCGCAAAATCTCTCCAAGCAGAGCCATATTATTGCGGCAAATGTGGACCAGGCTTGCCTTGTGGTAACTATTGCACATCCGGAAACGAGCACGACATTCATCGACCGTTTCCTTGCTTCTGCCGAGGCATACCGTGTTCCGGTCATCCTGATTTTTAATAAAACAGACATTCTCGATGAGGATGAGCGTCGCTATCTCGATATGATGATGCAGCTCTATCGCACTGTAGGCTATGAGTGTGTAGCTCTTTCAGCAGAGACAGGCGATGGTGTAGATGCGCTTATGCCTATGCTTGAGGGTAAGACAACGCTGTTTAGTGGTAACAGTGGAGTGGGAAAGAGCACGCTTTTGAATAGACTTGTGCCAGGATTAAACCTCCGCACGTCTGAAATATCCGATGCTCATGACACAGGTACTCATACTACTACATTCTCCGAGATGATTCCTCTACCAGTGAAAGCGGAGACATCAGCCCGCTCATGGCTAATTGATACGCCGGGAATACGCGGCTTTGGCACGTTTGATATGGAGCCAGAGGAAATCTGTTCCTATTTCAAGGAGATATTCAAGTTCTCTGCCGACTGCCGTTTTGGCAACTGTACGCATACTCATGAGCCAGGATGCGCGGTGCTGAAAGCGGTGGAAGAGCATTATATTGCGCTGTCACGTTACAATTCCTACATCTCTATGCTCAATGATAAGGAGGAAGGAAAGTATCGTCCGGCTTACTGATTATGACAATGGAAAATATAGAAGGAAAAAGGATAGCTTTGCTTTTAAGCGGTGGAGTGGATTCTGCCGTAGTGCTTCACGTGCTCTGTAGTCAGGGCGTCAAGCCGGATTGCTTCTATATAAAGATAGGTCCGGAGGAGGCAGAAGACTGGGATTGCACATCGGAGGAAGACCTTGAGATGGCTACAGCCTTGTGCCGTCGCTATGACTGCAAGCTTGAAGTGGTGGATTGTCATCGTGAATACTGGGACAAAGTGACGAAATATACGATGGATAAGGTGCGTATGGGCTTTACTCCTAACCCTGATGTGATGTGCAACAGGCTGATAAAGTTTGGTGCTTTCTATGAGAAAAAAGGCCATGAATACGATCTTATAGCCACAGGACACTATGCTGAGACTGAGATAGATGCAGAAGGAAGAAAGTGGCTCGTCACTTCTCCTGACCCAGTGAAAGACCAAACAGACTTCCTCGCACAGATTTACGACTGGCAACTGCAGAAAGCACTCTTTCCTATCGGCGGTTTCTATAAGGAAGAAGTGCGCCATATTGCAGAGGAAAATCATCTTGTCAATGCGAAAAGAAAGGATTCACAGGGTATTTGTTTCCTTGGAAAGATAAATTATAATGACTATCTGCGTCGTTACCTCGGTGAATGGGAGGGCGATGCCATAGAGATGGAAACCGGAAAACTGGTAGGAAAGCATAAAGGACACTGGTTTTGCACTATCGGACAACGCAAGGGACTTGGCTTTGGTGGTGGACCTTGGTTTGTCATCAAGAAGGATATAGAGAAGAATATCATATATCTCTCTCATGGATATGACCCTGAAGCAGCTTACAGTTCGGAGTTTATGATTCATGATCTCCATCTCCTCGCTTCGCCAAAACTGTCAGCAGAGGAATTGATTTCTAAAGTATTGACTGACGGAAAGATAACATTCAAGATACGCCATACGGCAGATTACAACATGGCAACACTGGAAGATGTCGGCAATGGCCGCTACCTCATTCGTTCATCCAAGCCTATTCACGGTGTTGCACCGGGACAATTCTGCGTCATTTATGATGAGGCGCACCACAGATGTCTCGGTTCTGGTGAGATAACACTTTAGGCTTGACTGTTTTATAGCTTACATATAGGTATTTGATTATTAAAGATTGTATTAGTTTGCACAAATGTTAGAGACACAAACTGTTACCTCCCCAAGTGGGGAGAAGAGGGAAAGTGTGGGTAAATCAGGAACCAAACTTCCTCTATTAGCGCTCGCAATGGGCACTTTCTGTTTTGGAATGACAGAGTATGTTATGATGGCAATCCTGCCGGATATGGCGCGAGACTTCCATGTTTCTATCCCTCAAGCCGGTCATCTCATCTCGTCCTATGCCTTGGGAGTCTGCGTTGGAGCACCGCTTCTCGCAATGCTTGGCAGGACATGGCCGCTTCGCCGTATCCTGCTGATGCTCATGGCTATCGTCATAGTGGCAGGAATAGGAATGGTGTTCAGCGCATCTTATGGAGTGATGCTCGTGGCGCGTTTCTTTGCCGGAATGCCTCATGGAGCCTTCTTTGGCGTTGGAAGTCTGGTGGCTTCCCGTATTTCAAAACCGGAAAAGGTGACTCTGTCCATTGCGTTCATGTGTTCCGGCATGACGGTGGCAAATCTTATCGGCATTCCTTTCGGCACTTGGATAACGGCATTATTTTCTTGGCGCATGGTATTTGCTATCTCCACGCTGTGTGCTATCCTTACTCTTATTGCCATAATAGCGTGGGTTCCCAAACTTCCGCCATTGCCAAATGTAGGAGTTAAGGGCACATTCCGATTCCTTACTCACCTTGCTCCGTGGCTTATAGTCATCGCTACGATGATGGGTAATGGAGGAATCTTCGCTTATTACAGTTATATATCTCCATTGCTCACGCAGGTGTCAGGAGTTCCAGAGATGATGATGACGCTGATGATGGTGCTTGCCGGCGCCGGAATGGTGGCAGGAAATCTCTGTGGAGGCAAGCTGTCTGACAAGGTAGGACCAGGCCATGCAGGATTTTATCTCGTCATTCTCATGGCAGTATCTCTCCTTCTGATGTATTTCTTTGCTCCAATTCCTTGGATAGCAGTACCTCTGATGGTGCTCACCACGTTTGGATTGTTCGGTGTTTCCTCTCCTCAGCAGTTGCTTTTGCTGAAATATAGTGAAGGAGGCGAACTGATGGGCGGAGCAATGGTGCAGGTGGCATTCAATTTTGGCAATGCTATCGGAGCCTTCGCAGGTGGCATTCCTATTTCATTAGGTATGCCAATACAGACCACAGCGCTTGTAGGACTCTTCTTCGTCCTCATTGCCGTGGCAGGATATATATGGTTCTGCCATCGATATGAAAAACGATAAAAAAGAAAAAAGCCTCAAATCCGCAACCTTATAGGATGTAGTGGGACTATGCCTGAAAAGCTGCAAG
>URJQ01000055.1 GCA_900548195.1 uncultured Prevotella sp. | reverse complement strand
GATTACGAAGAAGAATAAGATTGCGCAAGCCATTCTTCATTCTTCATTCTTCATTTTAAAAAAATAATCATCCCATAATAACACCCCAGCCGTCCTTGGCTGGACCCACAAAAAAAAGAACAAACAAAAACATGCCAAACGACAAAAAAGCATACGCAAAAAGAGAGAAAGCATACATACAAGGCTCTCTCTTCCCATTCATCAAGGTAGGAATGACTAAAGTAAACCTCACCCCTACCGTAACAAAGGATGAAAAGGGCATTCCGCATACTGAGCCGAATGCGCCTGTTTATATCTACGACACCAGCGGTCCTTTCTCCGACCCTGACATCGAAATCGACCTCAAGAAAGGCTTACCAAGAATCCGACAGCAGTGGATTATCGACCGTGAGGACACTGAGCAACTCAGCGAAGTGACAAGCGAATACGGCAAAATGCGCCTCGCTGACCACTCACTCGACAGCCTACGATTTGAGCATATTCAGCTCCCACGCCGTGCAAAGGCAGGAAAGGCTATCACTCAGATGGCATACGCTAAGGCTGGCATCATCACACCGGAGATGGAGTATGTCGCTATTCGTGAAAACATGAACTGCGAGCAGCTCGGCATAGAGACTCATATCACACCGGAGTTCGTCAGAAGCGAGATAGCAAGCGGAAGAGCTGTCCTCCCTGCTAATATCAATCACCCTGAGAGCGAACCGATGATTATCGGAAGAAACTTCCTCGTAAAAATCAATACCAACATCGGTAACTCTGCCACTACGTCCAGCATCGACGAAGAAGTAGATAAGGCTGTATGGAGCTGCAAATGGGGTGGCGACACTCTCATGGACCTCTCCACTGGCGACAATATCCACGAGACACGCGAATGGATCGTGCGCAACTGCCCTGTCCCTGTAGGCACAGTGCCTATCTATCAGGCTCTGGAGAAGGTCAATGGCAAAGTGGAAGACCTCTCATGGGAGGTATATAAGGATACTCTCATCGAGCAATGCGAGCAGGGTGTCGATTATTTCACCATCCATGCTGGCATACGTCGCCACAACGTACACCTCGCAGACTCACGCCTCTGCGGCATAGTAAGCCGTGGCGGTAGCATCATGTCAAAGTGGTGCCTCATCCACGATCAGGAGTCTTTCCTCTATGAGCATTTCGACGAGATTTGCGACATCGTGGCTCAGTATGACGTTGCCCTCTCACTCGGCGACGGTCTCCGTCCTGGTTGCATCGCTGACGCTAATGACGCTGCTCAGTTTGCCGAACTCGACACTATGGGCGAACTCGTTCTCCGTGCATGGGACAAGAACGTACAGGCATTCATCGAAGGTCCTGGACACGTGCCAATGCACAAGATTCGCGAGAATATGGAGCGACAGATTGACCATTGCCACGAGGCTCCTTTCTACACTCTCGGACCTATCGTCACAGATATCGCTCCTGGCTACGACCACATCACCTCTGCCATCGGAGGCGCTCAGATAGCATGGCTCGGCACTGCAATGCTCTGCTACGTCACTCCAAAGGAGCACCTCGCACTCCCTAACAGAGATGATGTGCGCACTGGCGTTGTGACCTACAAGATTGCTGCCCACGCAGCAGACCTCGCAAAGGGTCATCCTGGTGCTCAGGTGCGTGACAATGCACTCTCTAAGGCTCGATTCGAATTCCGCTGGCGCGACCAGTTCCACCTCTCTCTCGATCCGGAACTCGCTCTCAAATACTTCGAAGAAGCTGGGCATACAGACGGTGAATACTGCACCATGTGCGGTCCTAACTTCTGCGCAGCCAAACTGACACACGACCTTCGCAAACTTAAGTAATGGACAACAGATACGACAGGCAAATCCTTCTGCCTGAAATAGGTGCAGAAGGACAACGCAAACTGTCCCAAGCCAAAGTACTGATAGTGGGCGCGGGGGGCTTAGGCTCACCCATAGCCCTCTATCTGGCTGGCGCTGGAGTAGGCGTCATAGGACTCATGGATGATGACAAAGTCAGCGTAAGCAATCTCCATAGGCAGGTGCTCTACGATGAAACGCAAGTCGATATGCCTAAAGCCGAATGCGCTAAGCAAAGGCTCAATGCGCTCAATTCCGACATCATCATCAATGCCTACCCTCATCGCCTGACCAAGGACAACGCAAGCACGATAATATCACAGTATGACATCGTAGTGGATGCCACCGACAATTTCGCCACTCGCTTCATTATCAGCGACGTATGCCAAGCCCTCGGTAAGTCATACGTCTATGGAGCTATATGTGGACTCGACGGTCAGGTAGCCGTTTTGTGCAAAGGAAAAGCCACTTACCGCACGCTCTTCCCTGACGAGCAGGAGACCATCTCCATGCCTCATCCTGGCAAGCAAGTGACGGGAGTGACACCAGGCATTGTAGGCACAGTCGAAGCACTGCAAGTCCTACAGCTCATCTGCGGTTTCGGCACGCCCCTCATCGACCGCCTTTGGACCATCGACCTGCGCTCCCTACAGTCATTCACCGTGGATTTATAACAAGACAATGAAGAATGAAGATATGCTTATCTCCATACGTCATTCCAATGTAGATTCCTCAAGGAAAGAATGGTAACTCCCATTCTTCACTCTTCATTCTTCATTCTTCATTTAAGAACAGCCACTGTGTCAGCCACGTTACCGGCTGATATAAAAAAACAAAAAAAATAACCACAACAAATATGTTTTCAGAAGAATTAAAAAAAATAAGTTGGGAAGAGACCACAGAGCGAATAGCTCACATGACCGACACCGACGTACGCCGAGCTTTAGCTAAAGAGCACTGCGACGTCAATGACTTCATGGCACTCCTCTCACCTGCTGCCGAGCCATACCTCGAACAGATGGCTCGTCTCTCAAGAAAATACACAGAAGAGAGATTCGGAAAGACCATGTCAATGTTCATTCCGCTCTATATCACCAACTCATGCAGCAACTCATGCGTCTATTGCGGATTCCACCGCGAAAACCCAATGGCACGCACCATTCTCACACCTGAGCAGATAGAGAATGAATACAAAGCCATCAAAGAGCTCGCACCATTTGAGAATATCCTCCTCGTGACAGGTGAGAATCCTGCCAAAGCTGGTGTCCCATATCTCGCTAAAGCTATCGACATAGCAAAGAAATACTTCTCTAACATCAAGATTGAGGTGATGCCTCTCGCAACTGAAGAATACGCCGAACTCACACACCACGGACTCAACGGAGTAATATGCTTCCAAGAGACTTACCACCGCGAAAACTACAAGCTCTATCACCCACGCGGCATGAAGAGCAAGTTTGAATGGCGTTGCGACGGCTTCGACCGCATGGGACAAGCCGGCGTCCACTCCATCGGAATGGGAGTACTCATAGGTCTCGAAAAAGATTGGCGCACTGACGTCACTATGATGGCATACCATCTGCGCTATCTCCAGAAGCACTACTGGCGCACCAAGTACAGCATCAACTTCCCACGTATGCGACCTGCACAGAATGAAGGCTTCCAGCCAAACTGCTTCATGACCGACCGTCAGCTCGCGCAAGCCACATTCGCAATGCGTATCTTCGATCACGACGTGGACATCTCCTACTCCACACGTGAGCCAGCCTTCATCCGCGACAATATGTGTACCCTCGGTGTCACAACAATGTCAGCTGAGTCAAAGGTAAACCCTGGCGGTTACTACACATATCCAGAAGCCCTCGAACAATTCTCTGTATCCGACGAGCGCACAGCTAAAGAAATCAATCAAAGGCTCAAAGACCTCGGTCGCGAACCAGTATGGAAAGACTGGGATGCCTCCTTCGACCTCTTCAAGGTGGTATAAGGAAATAAGAGAATAGGAATTAGGGAATAGGGAATAGGAGATTACCTTTTCTTCAAGCGAGCCACACCCAGCGTTGGTAACTCAAGCGAGCAATGGTAATCTCCTATTCCCTATTACTATTCCCTATTACCCAACCGCGTCAGCGCGATTTTTCACTCTTCGCTTTTCACTCTTCACTTTTCACTCTTAGCTTTTCACAAAAGCAAAGAAAAGAAAGAGCCACTGTGTCAGCCGCGTTACCGGCTGATATCTACATCATCCAGCAGAATGAAAATAATAATAATAACCACCCCCGACATCCGCCAGGGAGAGACCGCCATCATCAATGCCCTCTTCCAGGAAGGCCTCCAGCGCCTCCATCTCCGCAAGCCGTCAGCCACGGCCTCCCAGATGGAAGAATACATCAACCAGATAGACCCCGCCTACCGCAGCCGCATAGTCCTCCACGACCACCACGACCTCGTCCGCAAGATGCACCTCGGAGGCATACACCTCAATTCCCGCAATCCCCTCCCACCAGCATGGTTAGCAGAAGAATCACAGACCCACCCCATCACCATCTCCCGCTCCTGCCACTCCATCGCTGAAGCCAGCGAGCAACTACCCCACTCCGACTACATCTTCCTAAGCCCCATCTTCGATAGCATCTCAAAGCAAGGCTACCAATCAGCCTACACCACCGAAGAACTCCAGCAAGCCGCCACCCAAGGCATCCTAAGCGAAAAGACCTACGCCTTAGGAGGCATCTCCCTCACCAATCTCCCCACCCTACGCCGCCTCGGCTTCCAAGGCGCCGCCATCCTCGGCGACCTCTGGTCACGCCCCACCCCAACCATCCTCCCCCATTTCCTGGCCTGCCTCACCGAAAGCAAGAAATAACCTCATCCCCACAGATCTCAAATCGTCGCCACTGTGTCAGTCGCGTCACCGGCTGATTACCAGCCACATACCATTGCCATCGTAATACCATAGCAATCATCCCCCAATATCATAGTTATTACAACGCAAAGAGGATTCTTTTGGTCATTGCCTGAATTATTCTATCGCGAGGTCGCCGAGGATGGCGGCGCCTTGGAAGCCGACCGCCACTGTGTCAGCCGCGTTACCGCCCGATTACCAGCGCACACCCATCTCAACCAGCAGCCACCGTGTCGGGCGCGTTACCGCCCGATATAAGAAAGGAAGGAAGGAAGAAAAAGAAAGGAAAAAAGAAAAATGACAACAACACGCGATAGAATAATTCAGGCAATGACCAAAAGAATCCTCGTCCTCGACGGAGGTATAGGCACATACCTGCAGAAACTACAGCTCAAAGAGGAAGATTTCCAAGGCGAAACATTCCTCCATCATCACGTGCCTCTAAAAGGATGCAACGATGTGCTATGCATCTCTAATCCACAGGTGGTCATAGATATGCACCGCAACTACATCAAGGCAGGAGCTGACATCATAGAGACCAACTCCTTCAACTGCAATCTCTTCTCCCTTTCCGACTACGGACTCGAAGACAAGGTCTATGACATTGCCAAGGCAAGCGCGGAATGCGCCGACAAAAGCCGAAAAATGGAAACCGCGGATTCTGACCGCGAAGTCTTCATTGCTGGCTCCATAGGACCTACAAACCGCACTTCGTCCATGTCCGCGGACGTCAACGACCCTGCAGCAAGGGAAGTTACCTTCCAGCAACTCGTAGATACATACACCGACGCCATCAAGGGACTTCTCGACGGAGGCGCCGACATCATCATCATTGAGACCATATTCGACACGCTCAATGCAAAGGCTGCACTCAAGGCGGTGGATGACATTTGCCGAGAAAGGCAGACGGATATTCCTGTCATGGTCAGCGGAACGCTCTCCGACGCTTCGGGCAGAACGCTCTCTGGACAGACCGTAGAGGCATACGCTGCTTCACTTTCGCACGCCAATCTCCTCTCTATCGGCCTCAACTGCGGCTTCGGAGCCAAGCAATTAAAGCCGTGGCTCAGCCGTCTCGCAGCAGCCACTGACTGCCCTATCTCAATGCATCCTAACGCAGGATTGCCTAATGTGATGGGTGGCTACGACGAAACGCCAGAGACTTTCGCAGCTGTAGCCGAGGAAGTATTCAGCGAAAAGCTCGTCAATATCTACGGCGGATGCTGCGGCACAACGCCAGAGCATATCAAGGCGGTAGCCGAAATAGCAAAGAAATACCAACCAAGGGAGATAAAAACAAAGGAACAACACGCCTGTACCCTATCTGGACTTGAGCCTTTGGTGCTCAATAGCAACACAGGCTTCGTCAATATAGGCGAGCGCACCAACGTCGCTGGTTCGGCTAAATTCAAGCGTCTCATCCAGGCAGGCAACTATGAAGAAGCCCTCACCGTAGCAAGAGCGCAGGTAGATGCTGGTGCTCAAGTCATTGACATCTGCATGGATGACGGACTCATCGACGGCGTGAAAGCCATGACCACATTCCTCAATCTCATCGCTTCCGAGCCTGAGATAGCACGAGTGCCGGTAATGATCGACTCCTCCAAATGGGAAATCCTCAAGGCAGGACTGCAGTGCGTGCAGGGAAAGAGCATCGTCAACTCCATCTCTCTCAAGGAAGGCGAAGAGAAATTCCTCCAGAAAGCCAGCTATATCCACGCTATGGGAGCAGCCACCGTCGTGATGCTCTTCGATGAAAATGGACAGGCAGACACATACGAGAGGAAAATGGAAGTGGCAAGAAGGGCATACAGACTGCTCAAAGGTATCGGATTCCCTGGTGAAGACATCATCTTCGACCCTAACGTCCTCGCCGTTGCCACTGGTATGCCGGAGCACGACGACTACGGAAGGGCATTCATCGAAGCATGCCGCACCATACATCAGGAGATGCCTGAAGTACACATGTCTGGAGGTATATCCAATCTCTCCTTCTCTTTCCGTGGCAATAACACGGTAAGACAGGCGATGCACTCCGTCTTTCTCTATCACGCCATCAACGCAGGACTCGACATGAGCATCGTAAACCCTGCCATGCTGACCATCTACGACGATATTCCGCTCGATTTGCGCAATCATGTGGAGGACGTCATTCTGAATAAAGATAAGGATGCTGCTGAGCGTCTCATCTCTTTTGCCCAGCAAATCAAGGAAAAAGAGGACGCTGCTAAGGAAGCCAACGGCGGCAAACCAATGGCTGAAGAAAAGGCTCCTGAAGGCCTGCACGAGCGCATCTCCCACGCCATGCTAAAGGGCATAGACGCCAATATTGAGGAGACCACAGCGGAAGCACTCACCGAAGCCGGCACACCACTCGCCGTCATTGACGATTATCTCATGCCTGCAATGGAGCAAGTGGGCAAACTATTCGGTGAAGGCAAGATGTTCCTGCCGCAAGTAGTGAAGTCAGCAAGGGTAATGAAGAAAGCAGTAGCCGTGCTGGAGCCATACATGAAGAGCGGAAACACATCATCTTCTGCCTCCGGCAAAATCCTCATGGCGACAGTAAAAGGCGATGTACACGATATAGGAAAAAACATTGTCGGCGTAGTAATCCTGTGCAACGGCTACGATGTCAAGGACCTCGGAGTCATGGTAGAGCCACAGACCATCGTCGATGAAGCACAGAAATGGGGTGCCGACGTGATAGGACTCTCCGGACTCATCACTCCTTCGCTCGATGAAATGATAAAGGTGCTCAGAGAACTGGAACGTCGCAGTATGACAACGCCGGTATTGGTCGGCGGAGCCACCACTTCCCCACTCCACACCGCCGTGAAGATGGCACCGGAATATCCGCACGGCATAGTAATCCATGCCCATGCAGCAGCCGATAATCCCGCTATTATCAGGCGCTTATTGGCTGATGACAGCGAGGAATACAAGGCTGAATTGCGCCAGCAACAGCGCATTATACGTGAGAATTACCTTCGTGCAGAGACTTCCAAACCGGAATGTCTCTCCATCGAAGAAGCAAGAAAAAGGAGACATCACAAGACTGTTTCGGAAATTGCTGTGCCTAAAAGCACTGAAAAACTGGTGGTCGATGTGAGGTTAAACAAGGTGAAACCTTTCATCAACTGGAATCTTTTCCTGCAAGCATGGCAGATAAAAGGCGAAACTCGAAAGCAGGAGGAAGGCAAACGCTTACTGAATGATGCCAAGCAACTGCTCACTATGATGCAGAAACAGAAGCTGTTACGCCTCGGTATCGTGGCTCAGATTCTGCCTGCATATAGCAATGACGATGACGAAATCATCATCCAGCGCGACGGACAGGACTTCCATCTGCCTATGCCACGCTCGCTGAAGGACGAGGCTGAGACGCATTGCCTCGCTGACTACATAGCACGTCCGCTGCAAGCATTGCAGATCAGCGAATGTCCTTGTTGCCAGCGTCCGCATCGCACCGACTTCATCTGTCCATTCGTAGTGACGGCAGGCATAGGAATAAAGGAACTGCAGGACCGCTTCCGTAGCGAAGGCGATGAGTATCACGCCATTATGGTCAAGCTCCTCGCCGACCGTCTGGCTGAAGCTCTCGCGGAATATCTCTCCAGCGAACTTCTCTCCACGCTGAAATGGGGCGACAGCAACATCCGTATGGCTTTCGGCTACGGAGCCTGTCCCGACCATTCCCTCAAGCAGCAGGTCTTCGATATCCTCGATGTAAAGGCGCATCTGCCCCTCTCACTCACCGAGACATACATGATAGACCCAGGCGAAAGCATCTGCGGACTCATCTTCGCTAACACGCCGCTGAAGTATTTCAACGTATAGACCCCCTTGAAGGTAATAGATAATAGGTAATAGGAGATTACACTCGCTACAAGTGCTTTCTCTTATGGAAATCCTAAAGGGAACAAGGCTAATCTCCTATTCCCTATTCTCTATTCCCTATTCCCTGAACTGCCGCCACTGTGTCCGCCGCGTTACCGGCGGATATAAAAGGAAAAAAAACAACACATACCACAAATGAGAATAACAGACATAATCCAAGAAGCGAAGCTCTCCAAGAGAAACCGTTTCTCATTCGAGCTCCTCCCGCCCCTCAAAGGCGACGGTCTCGACAAGATTTTCACAGCGATTGACTCGCTCATGCCATACAATCCGGCATTCATCAACGTGACATGCCATCGCGAAGAGATAAAATACACCGAGCGACCTGACGGTCTCATCGAGAAGCATATCGTGAGACGACGCCCTGGAACCGTAGGAGTATCTGCCGCCATCATGAAGAGATACGGCATTGAGGTGGTGCCACACGTCATCTGTGGAGGTCAGTCACGCTACGACATCGAAGACACCCTCATCGACCTCGACTTCCTCGGCATACATAATGTGCTGGCTCTCAGAGGCGATGCTATGCACGGCGACTCCCGTTTCCGCCCACATCCTGAAGGCTTGGCGCATGCCGATGCACTCGTAAAGCAGATAGTGGACATGAATGCAGGACGCTTCATCGACGGCGAGCCTAACACACGTCACAACAGCCACTTCTGCATCGGTGTGGCTGGATATCCAGAGAAGCACGTGGAATCGCCAAATATGCTCACCGACATGGGCTATCTCAAGCAGAAGATTGATGCTGGAGCAGAGTATATCGCTACGCAAATATGCTATGATGCCGAGCGTATCATCCGCTTCCGCGACGAATGCGACAAAGCCGGAATCCACGTTCCGATACTCCCAGGTCTCAAGCCCTTTGCCACAAAGACGCAGCTGACAGTCCTTCCGCAGACCTTCGCAGTAGATCTGCCACAGGAACTCGTGGAGAAAGTCATTGCCTGTCAAGACAACACTGACGTGAAGAAAGTAGGAATAGAGTGGGCTATACGTCAAGGAGAAGCCCTCCTGAAGGCTGGATTCCCAATCCTCCATTTCTACACCATGACCCGCACAGAGCAAGTGCAGGCAATAGTCAAAGCCCTCTTCTAAAGACAGAAGCAAGAGAAATGGCCACCGTGTCGGGCGCGTTACCGCCCGATAGTATGACAATAGAATAGAAACAACAACAATAAAAAAAAGAAAATGGCATTGAAATGTGGTATCGTTGGACTGCCAAACGTAGGTAAGTCAACGCTCTTTAACTGCCTCTCAAGCGCAAAGGCGCAGGCAGCAAACTTTCCTTTCTGTACAATTGAGCCTAACGTAGGCGTGATAACAGTACCTGACGAGCGTCTCACTAAGCTCGCTGAAATAGTACATCCTGGCAGAATCGTTCCTGCCACCTGTGAGATAGTAGATATCGCCGGACTCGTGAAGGGCGCGTCAAAGGGTGAAGGACTCGGAAACAAGTTCCTCGGAAACATACGTGAGACCGACGCTATCATCCACGTATTGCGCTGCTTTGACGATGAAAACATCACCCACGTTGACGGCACCATCGACCCAATACGCGATAAGGAAATCATCGACACCGAACTGCAGCTCAAGGACCTCGAAACCATCGAGAGCCGTTACTCAAAGACTCAGAAGACAGCATCCGCTGGAAACAAGGAAGCAAAGGTGGAACTCGCTGTGCTCGACGCATATAAGGAGTGTCTCTCTCAGGGTAAGAACGCCCGTACAGTGGAATTTGAGAGCAAGGACGAGCAGGACGCGGCACGCAATCTCTTCCTTCTCACTTCCAAACCGGTGCTCTATGTCTGCAACGTGGATGAATCTTCCGCAAAGGACGGCAACGAATGGACAAAGAGGGTAGAGGAGCTCGCTAAGGAAGAAGGCGCTGAATCAATGGTTGTTGCTGCCAAGACTGAGGAAGACATCGCTGGCTTTGACAGCTATGAGGACAAGAAGCTCTTCCTCGAAGAACTCGGACTCAAAGAGAGCGGCGTCAACCGTCTCATCAAGAAGGCATACGCTCTGCTCAATCTCCAGACATTCATCACTGCTGGTGAGATGGAGGTAAAGGCATGGACATTCAAAAAGGGATGGAAAGCTCCACAGTGCGCTGGCGTTATCCACACCGACTTCGAGAAGGGTTTCATCCGCGCAGAGGTAATCAAGTACGACGACTATATGCAGTACAAATCTGAAGCCGCCATCAAGGAAGCAGGCAAGCTCGGCATTGAAGGAAAGGAATACGTAGTGCAGGACGGAGACATCATGCACTTCCGCTTTAATGTTTAATATAATGCATTATGAATTATGAATTATGAATTATTCATCTCCTGGAATCCAGATCTAATCATCTGCCATCTGGGTCCAATAGCAATAAGATGGTACTCCACATGCTGGCTCATCGGCCTGCTGCTGGCATACCTCATAGTGAAGCACCTCTATAAAGCGCAGAAGGTGGCTGACGAGAAATTCGACCCGCTCTTCCTCTACTGCTTCATAGGCATTCTCATAGGAGCACGCCTCGGGCATTGCATCTTCTATGAGCCGGGCTATTTCCTCTCCTCCGGACAGCACATGGTGGAGATGCTCCTGCCGATACGCTTCGCAAGCGACGGGTCATGGCATTTCACTGGCTACGAAGGACTGGCATCCCACGGCGGCACACTCGGCATCATCCTCGCATTGCTGCTCTATTGCAAAAACATGAAGATGAATGCATGGTTTGTCGTTGACACGATATCCATCGCCGTGCCCACCACAGCGTGCTTCATTCGCCTCGGAAACCTCATGAACTCCGAGATAATAGGCAAGGTGACTGATGTGCCTTGGGCATTCATCTTCGAGAGAGTAGATATGATGCCGCGCCATCCGGGACAGCTCTATGAAGCCATAGCATACGCCTGCTTCTTCTTCGTGATGTGGTATTTCTGGAAGAAGCACCACAACTGGGTAGGCACAGGTTTCTTCTTCGGCCTCGACCTCGCACTCATCTTCACCTTCCGTTTCTTCATCGAATACACCAAGGAGGTGCAGGTAGCCTTCGAAGCAGGGCTTCCTATCGACATGGGACAGATTCTCTCCATCCCATTCATCATCATCGGAGTGGCTTGCACCATCGGCGGACCATGGCTCGTCAAGCTCGGCGCTAAAGCCAAAGAGTAGGGTAGGGGGCTGAATAAAATATCAATAGAGAAAAATAAAGAAAAAATAGAAAAAAAATATATTTGTTTATTTTTATTTATTGATATTTTATTTTACCAGATAGCCCACAGAATAGGCAATCCGCCACTGTGTTGCCAGCATGTCGTATTGCGGAGCCGCCACTGTGTTGCCCGCGTTACCGGGCAATAATACAAATACCCACAACCAAAAACCATAAAATTACGGCTTTTTGATTGTTAAATACTTTTAATTAGAGTATTTTCTAATCAAAAAACCGTAATTTTGCATCTGGGAAAAAATAACAGACTAACTGACATTTATACCTCGACAATAATATCAAAACAACTAAAAACTAACTTTTTATGAAAAAAATCTTTACACTCATCGTGCTCGCACTTTTCATGAGCCTTTCCGCAATGGCTGATTGGTCACTCGGAAATCTCGCTTACAACATCAAGGAAGGTGCTACCGTCCGTATGTCAAAAGTAATGAAATCAGGCATCAAAGTCACTTTCCCTGAGGTCACAGACAACAAGTATTCTGACGTTACCCTGAGCGCCGTTCTCATTCCTGAGACAGGCGATGAAATCCTGCTGGAAGGTGTCGCAGGCACTTACAAGGACGGCGTAGTCTTCAAGGAATTCGGCGAACTCCAGAACGACATGAAATATACCTTCAAGGTCACCGAATTCATCGCTGGTGAAGGCGAAGAAATAGCTTGGGAAGAAGGCAATGAGCCTACTCTCACTTTCACTGTAAAGGATGTAGAGCGCAAACTCTCATGGAATCTCGCTCAGACTGTTACAGCCGAAGAGGAAGAGGCTCTCAATGCCATCGCTGCACAGGAGAATGGAAGATGGGCAATTTCAGGTAAAGGCAACAAGGCACGTTTCCAACTCATGACCGACCTCAACGAGGAAATCCTCACCATCGACGGCAATACTCCTATCTCCATGACTGATGGTCTCTATATCACCTCAAAGGCAAAGAACCTTCTCGTGGCTCAGACCGCTGGTACGGCCGTAAAGCGTCTCCACTTGGCTCAGCGTGGCAATAAGGTTCTCATCCCTGACTGTAACGTAGGCGACAAGGTTGCCATCAAGTTCGGTTACGTTGATACAAAGAAGGAACACTCCATCCAGATTCCTAACGCTACATGCCCTGACGCTACCAACGAGGCTAAGGACAGCGTAGCAAGCGCCAAGAGCGTTGCTCTCCACGTGTTCACTGTACAGAAGGAAGGCGACCTGGAGATGATTGTAAACAATACCGTAATCACCTCCATAGAGATTACTCCTGCTTCTAACGAGAAATACAAATACACCGCTGTAGCAAAGGATCCTGAAGGCAATGTGCTCAAGACTTTCATCACTGAGACTGAAGGCGCTGCCGGCGACGTTGTCTCCGTGCCTTACAACTACTGGCTGATGAATGCCGAGGGCAAGATATTCACTTATGGTGCAAGAGGTTCTGAGTTCAAGCAGGACTTCACCCTCAAGTCTGACACCACTTTCGTAATCGAATACAAGGACGCTAATATCTCTGACTGCGTATATTGCGTGGAAGGCGAGGACCTCGTGACTGCAGATTCCGTCACTGTAGGTCTCATCACTCACCAGAATGTCGCTGTACGCTGCTCAAACAAAGCCGCAGCCTTCAACACCAAGGACGTGGAGCTCTGCAAGCTCAATGCCGGCACCTACAAGATCCAGGCTGCTCTCTTCGACAATGCAAAGGGCAACAGCATCTATAATTTCTATGTTGGCACTGACAGCATCGGCCTGATGTCCACCAGCGACAATATGTCTTTAGCTGAGTCTTCTCTCATCACCGTCACTGAGGACAACACTCCTGTAATCTGGAAGGCTGGCACTTCCGAGAGCAAGGGTCTCGACGCCATCATCATCTATGCTTCCACCGACACTCCTGAACCAGAACCAGGTGAAGGCACAGGTATCAACGACGTTACCGTCTCCGGCAATGCAAAGGCAAAGAAGATGGTAAGAAACGGTCAGATCATCATCGTGAAGGGCAACAACGAATACAACGCTGTCGGCTCACAAATCAAGTAAGAAGAAAACAGATTAAGTAAGAAGAAATAGGGTAGGGCTGCCATCGGGTAGCCCTATCACTGTCTATATAATACCTATCACTGACTATATAATAAAAGAAAAATGACAAAAAGGCTACTGACAACTATTCTCACCACCCTCCTGACAGCAATCGGACTGCAAGCCGCATCTGGCTTCACCAACGTGAAGCTCACCGTCAGCGGAATGACCGTTACCATGTCTAACGGCAAGACCACCATCAAGATAGGAAGCAACGGTAGGGCAAGCAGCATGAAGTGGGGCTCAAGAGAGCTCATCGACGGCAGCCACGGCGGCATATACTTCGACTACACCACAGCGCAAGGAAACAAGGCTCTCAGTCCCACTGAACTCAAAATAATCAAGCAGACCAACGAGATGTGTGAAGTGCTTTACAGCGCCACTTCCGGCAATACCATCTTCCAGCAGGGCTACATCATGCGCAATGACATTGCCGGAGTATATACATACGTCATCGCCACCGGCACTGCCACATCGGCTTCTGAACCGCTGAAAGAGGTGCGCGTATGTACCCGCCTCGCCTCTGACATGCTCAATGGCTACGTGGATTACCGCATGAACGGCAAGATACCTACCAATGCTGAAATGGCTGAAGCCGAAAAAAACCAGATACAGGATGCCACCTATTACCTCTCCGACGGCTCTGTATATACCAAGTACAACTGGGCTAACTTCATCGAACGCGACACCGTGCACGGCGTATGGAACAATAATTCATACGGCGTATGGAACATCCCCGTATCCTATGAATGGCTGAACGGTGCCTGCGACCGCCAGGAACTCATGGTGCACGCCACCAGCAAGTCGCCTATCACCATCCAGATGCTTCAGGGAGAACACCTCGGAGGCGCCGCTATGGTGCTCGACGAAGGCGAGAAAAAGCTCTTTGGACCTTTCCTTATCTATGCCAACTACAGCACTTCTCCGCTTGTCAACGCCAAGCGCATCGCATTGGAACAGCAGGAGAAATGGCCTTTCCAATGGTTTGATAATGACCTTTACCCGAAGAAACGAGGCAATGTGACGGGTCATCTCAATGTTGCCACCGGACAGCGCAACGACTCCGTACGCATCGTCCTCACCCAGGAGTCTGGCACCGAACTGGTTACCCACACCCACGGCTATAATTTCTGGACCACAACTGATGCCAACGGCGATTTCATTCTCAAGAATGTGCGCCCTGGCAAATATACTCTCTATGCCTATGCTCTGGCTGGCGATGTGACTGACGAACTGCAGATGGAGAATATCACGATAGGGGAGGGCGAGCAGTCGCTCGGCACTATCGACTGGACTCCAAAGCGTTACGCCAAACTCCACTGGATGATAGGCGAGAACAACCGCCGTTCGGATGGTTTCCACTACTCTGACACCGTCCGTCAGTATGGTCTGTGGAATCTTCCTCCGGATAACCTCACCTACATCATCGGGGCAAGCAAACCGGAAAAGGACTGGTATTACGCACAGACGAAAGCGGGAACATGGACCGTGCGCTTCAATCTCGATGAACTGCCACGTGGCAACGCTGTCCTGACTGCTTCACTCGCTGGCTGCACCAACGCTGGCAGTACGGTTAAGGTGAACGTGAACGGCAAGGAGGTTGACACATGGAAACCGGGTGTCAACGACGCCGCCATCTACCGCAGCGCCGTCAATGCTGGTCGCCATTGGCTTTTTTCCACTTCTTTCAGTGCTTCTAAATTGAAAAAGGGTACTAATATCATCTCTTTCACCATGTCCGGAAACGGCAAGAACGGCGGTTTCCTCTATGACTGCGTGAAACTGGAAAGCGGTGACGCCATCACTTCTGGCATCAGCGATATCCAAACAGATATCCAGAAAAATAATGACACCTGCAAAAACAAATCCCTCTTCAACCTCACCGGACAACGCGTCACATCTTCCTATCGCGGTGTTACGGTATGTAAGGGGGGAAAGAAAGTGAATTATAATAAGTGAAAAGTGAAGAGTGAAAAGTGAAAAATCGCCTGCCGGATAATGCGACCCAAGCAAATATTCTACTGCGTCAGCGCGATTTTTCACTTTTCACTCTTCACTTTTCACTCTTCACTTTTCACAAAAGCAAACTCTCACCTCGGATCCACAATCTTCTTTATCTCCGAAAGCTTATTGAGAGCCTCAAGAGGGGTGAGGTTATTGACGTCAATACCGAGGATTTCATCTCTCACCTGACAGAGCACAGGGTCATCGAGCTGGAAGAAGCTCAACTGTGCTTGGGCGTTGGCACGCGCCGTCACATTCTCCATATCCGGCTTTCCAGCAGAGCCTACCTGATTGCCCTCTTCCTCCAATGCCTTGAGGATGACGTTGGCACGCTTGATAATGGTATGCGGCATACCGGCAAGCTGCGCCACATGAATACCGAATGAATGCTCGCTGCCACCTTTTACGAGCTTGCGCAAGAAGATTATCTTGCCATTTATCTCCTTCACCGACACATTATAATTACGTATTCGCGCGAAGTGCTTCTCCATCTCGTTGAGCTCATGATAGTGGGTGGCAAAGAGCGTGCGAGCCTCTGCGCCACTATGCTCATGGAGATACTCCACTATAGCCCAGGCTATTGATATGCCATCATAGGTCGATGTGCCGCGTCCGAGTTCGTCGAAGAGCACGAGCGAGCGGTCGGTCACGTTGTTGAGGATATTTGCCGCCTCGGTCATCTCTACCATAAAGGTGGACTCTCCGACGCTGAGATTATCGCTTGCGCCGACACGGGTGAATATCTTATCGACGATACCGATGCGTGCGCTCTCTGCCGGCACGTAGCATCCTATCTGCGCCATGAGCACTATCAGCGCTGTCTGGCGGAGCAATGCTGACTTACCAGCCATGTTTGGACCTGTGATAATCATTATCTGCGGAGTGACTTCTTCTGCTTTCTCTTCGCCTTTTGCTGACGGTGCTTCGAGCTTCACGTCGTTAGGCACATAGCTTTCGCCCACAGGTAGATATTTCTCTATCACGGGATGTCGTCCACCTCTGATGTCGAGCACGTTGCTGTCTTCGATTACGGGACGTATGTAATTATTCTCCAGTGACACCTTGGCGAATGAGAGCAAGCAGTCGAGATTGCCCACCATCTGCGCATCCATCTGCATCTCGCTGATGAATGGCTGCATGAAAGCGACGAGGTCGGCATACAGTTTGGCTTCGAGAGCCAGTATCTTGTCTTCCGCGCCAAGGATTTTCTCTTCGTATTCCTTCAGTTCCTGTGTGATATAGCGCTCTGCCTGTGCGAGTGTCTGCTTTCTTATCCATTCTGGCGGCACGTTGTCCTTGAATGTGTTACGCACTTCGAGGTAATATCCGAATACGTTGTTATATCCTATTTTGAGCGATGAGATGCCAGTCTTCTCGGCTTCTTCCTTCTGCATCTTGAGCAGGTAGTCTTTTCCTGAGTATGCTATCTCTCGCAGTTCGTCGAGCTCTGGGTTTACTCCGTTGCGTATTACGTCGCCCTTATTGACCAGCAGTGGCGGATTTGGGTTCACCGTATGCTCTATCTTTTCTCTGAGTTGGGTAAGCGGATTGATGAGGTCTGCTATCCTGTTGAGCACGTCGAGGTCTGCTTCGGCGCACATATTGCGTATTGGTTCGAGTGCCGCGAGGGCGTTCTTGAGCTGTATTACCTCCCTTGGATTTACTCTTCCTGTGGCTATCTTTGATGATATTCTCTCAAGGTCGCCTATGGTCTGCATCTGCTCGTCGATGCCGCAGCGGAACTCTGGGTCACGAAACATATAATCGACCACGTCGAGTCTCTCGTCTATCCTCTTCTTTTCTCTTAGCGGGAAGACCACGAGTCGGCGCAACTGTCGTGCTCCCATCGGCGACACGGTCTTATCTATGACGCTGATGAGGTTGGCTCCATCCTGCTGCATGGAGTCGAGTATCTCCAGATTGCGCACGGTGAAGTTATCCAGTCGCACATATCTCTCTGCGTCAATGCGTTTCAGTCGGATGATATGTCCGATATGGGTATGCTGCGTTATCTCCAGATATTGCAGTATGGCTCCTGCCGCAATGAGTCCTGTCTTGAGGTTTTCCACTCCGAATCCCTTCATCGACTTGACATTGAAGTGTGCGTTGAGCTTCTGTCGGGCTGTCTGGTCGGTAAAGACCCAGTCGTCCATCTCGTAGGTGAAGAGCCCTGTGCCGAAGTTTTCTTCGAAGAAGTGCTTTCTGCCTCTCTCGATGATTACTTCCTTCGGCTGGAAATTGGTTATGAGTTTATCGACATATTCGAATGTTCCTTCATCGACGAGGTATTCTCCTGTTGAAATATCGAGCAATGATATTCCGCAGGCTGACTTACCGAAATGCAATGCGCATAGAAAGTTGTTCTTATTGTTTTCCAGCACGTTATCGTTCATCACCACGCCTGGTGTGACAAGCTCTGTGATGCCTCTCTTGACAAGTTTCTTTGTCAGTTTTGGATCTTCCAACTGGTCGCATATCGCCACTCTCCTTCCTGCCCTTATCAGTCGTGGCAGATAGGTGTCGAGTGCATGGTGTGGAAATCCTGCCATGGCGTCTCCCTGTGTCGCTCCATTGTTTCTTCTGGTCAGCGTGATACCGAGTATGCGAGAGGCATCCACTGCGTCATCGCAGTAGGTCTCGTAGAAGTCGCCGCAACGGAAGAGCAGCAACGCATCCGGGTGCTTTGCTTTGAGGTCGAAGAACTGTTTCATCATCGGCGTCAGTTCGCCGCTTTTCTTTGCCATTTCTATGTCGTTTTCTTGTCTTGTTGTTTTATTATCTTTATATAAAATGCAAAATTACTAATTTTTCTTCAGAAACTCTTCTTTTACATCGTAAATTAGCATATAAATTACTCAAAAAGAGTAATATCAATCAAATAATATTCACAAAATTTGTGAATTAAATGATATTGTATTACCTTTGCACTGGAATTAGAAAAGACCATAGAAAAGTCTAATAAATCACTCAAAAAAAGTGAACTAACAAAAGTGTCACTAATGGTAGAGAAAGGGCTGTCAGCCCAAAAGAATATAGCCCAGGGCAACACCCTACCCTTTATACACATCTTTTGTTCTTTGAAATCATTGGAATTCTGTATATT
>URJQ01000054.1 GCA_900548195.1 uncultured Prevotella sp. | reverse complement strand
GGTTGTAGGTTATATAGTTACAAACTAACCAACAACCCACAACCCACAACCCACAACCCATTCACAAACTAACTTCTGCTCACCTGCAAGCCTTTATCGCTAAGCGTCATATCCACAAAGCGGGCGTTGGCATTCTGAGCATTGGCATTGAGAATCTGCCTTATGCGAGCAGCTGCCTCAGGGTCTTTTGCCACCATATACAGGTAACCGCCACCTCCAGCGCCAGGAAGCTTGTAGCCATAGCATAGGTCATCAATCATATCCGTAAGCTTTTGCACCGCAGCAGGGTTGGTTCCACTGTCGATAGCCTGATTTTGTGCCCACGTCTTGCGTATGGCACGTCCCAATCCCTCAAAGTCATTGCGCTGGATAGTCTCATAGAGATTGAGCGTATGAGCCTTCATCTCGCGGAGAATGCTTATCTCGTGGTGATTGTTGAGGAACATACGCCTTACTATTTCGGCAAGCAATGTCTTGGCAGTGCGAGTAATACCAGTGTAGTAAAGCAAGTGACATTGACGATATTCCGGCAGAGTATATAGTTCGGAAGGAAGCCAATGCACCGTAGGACTTTGGTCAAAGCCACGCTTAGTCTGGAGAAGTTTGATGCCATGCAGCAGTCCGCCAAACTGATCCTGCCAGCCGCCACCGGTGGTAAGAAGCTGTTCCAAGACGAGAGTGCGGTGACCTATCTCCTGTTTGTCCCACATCAAGCCGCAGAAATCATTGAGAGCACCAAGCACTGTGCTCGCAAGCAGACTGCTTGTGCCAAGTCCTGAACCGGCAGGAATGGCAGAAAGCAACGTCACCTCTATGCCACAGCCGAATGCACGCAACTGTTGCTCCAGGCTTTCATATCTTTCCAATGAGAAATTGGGATGGAAACCAGCAAGCACGAGAGCGGCTTTCGGAATGGAGAATGGCGAACCGACGTGATGGAAATCATATATTTCATCGTAGGAAGTCACTATTTCCGATGCACCGAGGTCGATGCTACGCAGGATGATATGAGGCTCTTTGCATGGCTTGATGTACGTCTGCAGAGGAGGTTGACCATTGAGTTCTATCGCAAGATTTATCACATTGCCACCTTCCATAAGGCAATAAGGCGGAGTATCAGTCCATCCACCGGCAATATCTATGCGCACAGGCGACCTTCCCCATACTATCTGGTCGCCATGAACAGACATCTTAGGCGATTGGCGCACGTTAAGCATCGGCGCAGTCAAGCCCTGACGGAGTATTTTGAATGCTTCCTGAGCCTCCTTTGAGTCGTCCTCGCCACGAAGGCGCTTCACCTCCGCGCGAAACATATTGTCATGTATGCGCACAAGCAGTGGATTGTCATCGCTGATAGGCTTTGTCAGTTCGATGTCGTTGGCTACAAACTCCTTTGCGGCATCGCCAAGGTCAGTCTGGAAGAAGACGCTGTGACGGTAGTTTTCTGCCAATGCAGGCCAGTCCTTTGCGCGGAAAGCCTTTCTCTGGGCGGTGAGACGACGCAGATTTGCCTGTGCAGAAATATCATCAGCAGACAGCCTGGTGGCGTTCTCCCATATCTTTCTGCCCTCTTCCAGAGCAGGCTCAAAGAGCATCCAGCGCAACACCTTCTCCATATCACGCTTATTGCAGACCAGAGGGAATATCTTTGCCGATTGCAGGTCTTGACTTCCAGCGATGCAAGGAAGGTTGGTGAAGCGGCTTGTCATCCATTCCATGAAAGGAATGCCGAGGAACTGCGTAGCGATATCATTGACATTACCCCTGAATTTGTCGTCATAACCATACGGACGCACAGCATATTCCGACTCACCTACAGGCACAATGTCAACGCATTGATCCGGCATGAGATTGATTTGCCAGTCATTTTCAGGCACTCCAGTTATGACATTGTCGTGAGAGAGATTCCAGTATTTGCCCACATGACTATTCTCTATCCATATATTATGATTCTTGTCAGTCAGACTTATGTCGAGCACTGCATTCTGCACAAACATGGATGGGTGAGCCTTTCGTGAGTGGTGCATTATCTCGCGCTGGTCATTGACCGTGTTCTGGATGGCAAGTGTGGAGGAAAGAATCTCGTGAGTGGTGCCATAATGATAAAACTCCCCGCCCGGCAATGGCAGTATTGCCACGCTCAACTGGCTGACTTCGTCATCCGGAAGGGTAGGTGATGTGCCGAGACCACAGCCAAATTCGGAGTACATATCATAGTTTCTGATGCTTCCATCGGCATTCTTCGAACGCTTGCGCAATACTTCTACAGCGCGATCAGACAGCAACCAGATGCCAATATCCGTCAGATAGTAGCTCGTATGAAGGAGTTCGGACAGCGTTTGCACGGAAGGTTTCTGCAGCATGCACTTCAATCGTCCCGGTTCATCATGAGATGAGACGAAGATACCGTGGTCCTTGGCGATTTCCGGACCGAGCCAAAGTCCATAACACACCACATCCGCATCGGGAATAGACCCTAATGGCTGCGTGGCGCGGATGTAAACGTCGCCACTTACTATCATAGTGCGGAGACGATCAGGCGCTGCATCCATGATGCGCTCATAGAGAGGCACCTGCAATGACAGCAGATCCTGGGAGAGGCGCTGCCCCCTTTCCCATCTGAAGATAGGGACAGGAGTGAGTATCTTGCCCGAAGGAGCATAGGAAGGAAGGCGTCGGCTCTGTCCGCCAGCATGGAGAATAAGGCGCTTTTCCTCAGCAGAAAAGTGTGGCGACTTCTCATATTCCTGCAATAGCCAAGTAGTTCCGCCGCCAGAGCCCAGTTTCTTTCCCACCGGGTCGTTGGTGCAAAACCATTCTTTATCGCTTAGTCCAGTGATATCATGAAAGCAATCCACCAGATTTGGTGGGAGAGACAGTAGTTTTTTCATTCAGATTAGGGTGTTATTGTGGAGAGAAAGGTCTCTATTTCGTAAGGTAATCTATACTATTAACCAGAAAACAGACCTGTGGAATGGGGAGATAGGTCTTTATTTCGTAAGGTAATCTATCACCTTAATATTGGCTTTGCGCAAAGCTTCGCTTGCCTTTGATAGGTTGCGTCTGAATTCTTCGATGGTTTCAGCGCCATTATCACAAAGGTCAGTGACAGATTTCACAAAGAGAATAGGCTTCTGAAACAAAGAGCATACGAAGGCAATAGCGGCCCCTTCCATATCTTTCAGTTGACCACCATTCGCCTTTATTATCTCAAGGTCGCATGGTTGCATATCAAGACTGGAACCAGTAGTCACTTTGCCAAGCTTCATTCCGATGGCAGAAGCCATCTCTTCCACCTTATTATATACAGGGTAGTTGCCCAAAGCTTGCGTTCCCCATTCGTCGTCACCAGGCACACGACGGTCATGGAACATCACTCCATTGCCGAGATATACGTCTGCAATGTCAGCTCCATCACTCATGAAAGCGCCACAGGTGCCACTATTGATGATGATATCGGGATTGAGTCGCTGGATAGCAGCGAGCGTAGCCACACTCGCTGCCTCGCATCCTACGAGGTCAGAGCCATGCTGTTGGCCATTGAGCACTATGTTAAGAGTGGAATCAAGTATCTTGGTGGTGTATAATTTGCATGGCAATGGAGCAAAGAAATCTTTGATTTCCTCCACTCCATAATGGTCTATGAAAGGCTGAGCTTCAGCCTGCATGGCTACGATATAGCAGATATTCATTTTTTTGGTTGTGGGTTATTGTTTTTTTTTGTGGGTTATTGGTCGTTGGTTGTGGTTTGTTGGTTGTGGTTTTTGTGGGTTATCAGCCGGCAATGTGGCTGACATGGGGGCTTGGCGAGTTAGCTTCTTTGGTAATGATGCGTCTTGCCGATAGACTGCAAAGATACAGATTATTTCTGAAAAAGCGAAAAATAAGCGCGAAATACTTTCTTTTTCCGTTACTTTTTATTAACTTTGCCAACGGACTTTGATGAATTCATAATGCATAATTCATAGTTCATAATTCGTTTTTTATAATACGTAATGTGCAATTATTTAATCTTATAAACCACAATTATCAATGCCTTAATGCATTAATTGTAATGCTGTAATCCATAAATGTCCACACCAAAACATTGCAACCAATCATTACCTATGCTCCAGATAAGATGTAAAAACACCAATGAGACTAAGAGTTTTCCAGTGGGAAGCTCACTGCTCGAGATACTTCCTGAGTTTAATCTCAAGTTTAAATATCCCGTAGTGTCGGCTAAAGTCAATAATGCCTCGCAGGGATTAAAGTTTCGTCTCTATCAGAATAGGGACATAGAGTATGTAGAACTCGATGAGCCGAGCGGCATGAGAGCCTATATTCGCTCGCTTTGCTTTGTGCTTTGTAAGGCTTCGCAGGACGTTTTTCCTGGCAGTAAACTGTATATTGAGCACCCGATATCAAGGGGATACTACTGCAATTTTATAAAGACTACAGCCAAGATGGGGCATTCTGATGGTGCTTCACGCCGTGGAGTGACCACTGATGACGTGGATATGATTCGCCAAAGAATGAAGGAAATAATAGCGGCAGACTATCCTTTCCACCGCAGTGAGATGCCTACTGAGGACGCTATACGATTATTCCGCGAGAGAGGATATATGGATAAGGTGCGTCTGCTCGAGACTTCTGGCAAGGTATATACTGATGCTTACTCTCTGGAAGACTGCGTGGATTACTATTATGGTCCGCTTGTGCCATCCACAGGTTATCTCAATGTGTTCGGACTTGAGCCGTATGGAGATGGAGGAATGCTCCTTCTCGTGCCAGATGCGCATGAGCCTGACCATGTGGCAGAGATGATTCCGCAGCCTAATACCTATGAGGTGTATAAGGAACAGGTGAAATGGAACGTTATAATGCGTATGTCGAATGTCGGCGATGTGAACAAAGCTTGCCTCAATGGCATGGCTACTGAGCTCATACAGGTATCGGAAGCCTTGCAGGAAAAGAAGATAGTAAACATCGCTGAGGAAATAAATAGACGCTATAAGGAGCAAGGTCTGAAGCTGGTGCTTATCACTGGACCGTCAAGTTCGGGAAAGACGACATTCTGCAAGCGCCTCTCTGTGCAGCTTCTTGCTTGCGGATTGCGCCCTATGAGCTTCTCTACTGACGACTATTTCGTCAATCGTACCGATACGCCTTTGCTCCCTAATGGGCAGTATGACTTTGATAATTTCGAGACAGTGGATCATAATCTGCTCAGCGAACACCTCGCTCGACTGCTCAATGGCGAAGAGGTGGAGGTGCCGGAGTATAACTTTACTACGGGATTACGTGAATGGAATGGTAAGAAACTGAGGATAAAGGATCGTCATGTGCTGATTATCGAGGGCATTCATGCGCTCAATCCTCGTCTGACATCTGACGTTTCAGACGATCATAAGTATAAGATTTACACTTCAGCCCTTACAAGCGTGTCGCTCGATGACCATAATTGGATTCCTACTCGCGACAATCGTCTGCTCAGACGCATAATCCGTGACTACAATAGTGGGGCACATTCCGTGCGTGATACTATCAGTCAGTGGCCTAATGTCTGTGAGGCTGAGGAGCAATGGATATTCCCTTATCAGGAGAATGCTGACGTAATGTTCAATTCGGCGCTCAATATTGAGTTTGCAGTGCTTCGCAATCATGCAGAGCCGATATTGTCTTCTGTGCCGAAAAACTGTCCTGAGTATGCTGAGGCTCACCGTCTTCTGAAGTTTATACATTACTTTACTCCGGTCAGTGACAAGGAAATTCCTCCTACGAGCATTATGCGTGAGTTTGTGGGAGGATCGAGTTTCAAGTATTAGTCGGTGGACATCGCTGGGCTATATATGCCAAAGGCAGGGATTGCGAAAGCAATTCCTGCCTTTGGCTTGTCTGTAATTTTGCTTATATCGGGCGGTGACGCGCCCGACACGGTGGCTCTTCTTAAATGAAGAATGAAGAATGAGGAATGAAGAATGGCTGACGCCTGTGGGATTCTTTCTTCTTATTCTTGCTTATACCTGGCGGTGATGCGCCCGACACGGTGGCTAATTACATGACTAAAGAAGCACCAATCCGGCGAAGGCGGCGTAGAGAATCATCTTTATTGGATTGATTTTTACGAACATCACACCGACGAGAGTGGCGATGAAAATAAAGATGGAGATATAGAATTGCCAAGGATTGTCGGGGGTGGAGAAATTCTCTTCGTTGCAGAGAAGGAGGGTTGCGGCGGCAAGGAGTCCTACTACAGCTGGGCGCAAGCCAGCAAATGCGCTCTGCACACCGTCCTTATCCATATATTTCATAAACATTTTGCTGATGAGAATCATCAATACGAAGGTAGGGAAAACGAGGGCAAAGGTGGCTGTAAGCGAACCAAGCATACCGAGAATGGGATTGCCTGTGGCATTGAGAACAGCGGTATAGCCGCAGTAAGTGGCGGAATTGATGCCGATAGGTCCTGGTGTCATCTGTGAGATAGCCACGATATTAGTAAACTCTGACGAGGTCATCCAATGGTGATTACGCACCACTTCGGTCTGAATAAGTGAGAGCATACCGTATCCTCCTCCGAATCCGAAGAGACCAATCATGAAGAATGTGATGAAAAGCGTGATGAAAAGCATATTCAATATATATCTTTTTCTGATGTGAAAGCATTGGTATTAAGCGACGTAAAGCGTGCTTATTCAGTAGGTTTTATATACTGTCCGTAGATAAATCCTCCTACACCAGCGGCAATAATGATATAAATAGGATTGACGCCCAGTCCCCATATCAGCAGCGCACTGATGATAGGAATCCAACAAGTGAAGAAATTGATGTTGGCGCGGCGTGCAAGATTCCACGTCGGCACTGCGATAAGCGCCACTACAGCCGGTCTGATTCCAGCAAACATAGATGCTACCCACGGTATGTCCTGGAAGTGTCGGAAGAACATAGCGATGGCAAGAATGATGAGAAGAGACGGCAATGCGGTGCCGAGAGCGCACCAGAAAGCTCCCCATGTCTTGTTGAGCTTATAGCCGATGAATGTGGAAATGTTGATGGCAAAGACGCCCGGACATGATTGCGCCACGGCAATGAGGTCGAGAAACTGCGTCTTGTCTATCCATTTATGCTTGTCCACCACTTCCGATTCGATGATAGGAATCATGGCATAGCCCCCTCCAATGGTGAAGAGGCCTATGCGGAAGAATGTGGAGAACATCTTATAAAGAAGGTCTGACTGCTTTAATTGTTCCATCTTCGTTGAATTCAAGTTTGTCAATACATACTTCACGGTTGTAACCGGCTGACCATCCCATCTTCACACCGTCGGGACGAGCGAAGCGATGATATACTATGTACCATTCATCAGTGCCAGGTTCCTGGATGATAGCATGGTGTCCGGTGCCGAAAATCTGCTTGGAAGGGTCTTGAGAGATGACTATTGTCTTCTCGGTTTTGGCAGGTTTACCATCGCGGACGAACTCAGTAGGAGAGTCGCTGATAAGATAGCGCACACGATAATATGTGGAACGGGTGTCGTTTTCCGACCACATGAAATAGTATTTGCCATCGCGATAGAATACGTAAGTGCCCTCATTATAGTTGTATTCGCGCTTTTTGTTGCGAGGAATAAGCACCTTGGTATCCTTGATACTGGTCATATCATCGCCCAATTCAGATACTGCCATATATGAATTTCCCCAATATAGATAGTATTTACCGGTCTTAGGGTCCTGAAATACGTCAGGGTCAATGACTTGTCCACTCTGTCCTGCAGGCGCTTTGTCCAGCAACGGTTTGCCGATAGGGTCGATGAAAGGTCCTGTAGGATTGTCGCTTACAGCCACTCCGATACGCTTTCCAGCAGTGAAATAATAGAAAGTGCGGTAAGAAATCTTCTTGGAAGGCTTGCCTTTCTTGTCTGCTTTGGCACGCTCAGCGGCGAGACGTGCCATCATTTCCGGTGTATTGCATATCTTGCCTTTCAGGTAAGCCGCTTCGATAGCGCAAGGAGCCCAGGCACAATCATTAGCCCAAGATACCTGATTGGAAGCAAGGTCGATGATAGTGCCTTCCTTTTTCCATGATTTCATATCGTCGGAAGAGAACACTTTGAAGTCATGTCCCTTCCATCCCTCTATTCCATCGGTGGTAGGGTAGAGGTAATATTTTCCAGTCTTTTGTGAAAAAAGAATCTCAGGGTCGGCAAATCTACCCGGAATGACAGGGTTATTGCGATTAGGAGCAAGATGTTGTGCCTCTAATTTGTCGCTCCACGCCTGCAGACGGTCATACTCCTCCTTAGTGATACGCATGAAAGAGCCATGCTGCGGACCATTTACTCCCTCGATGTTCTGCGGAGAAGAGAAGTTGCGCATATACTTGTCTGCCTTGCAGATACGATAGTTGCGAGGACGGGAAGAATACTCTATGTAAGCAATACGCCAGGTGCTGTCGCCCACGAGTTGAAAAGCAGACACGCCCTCACATTTCTTATTTCCTTCGAAATTGACGAAATCCTTTGTGTCCGGCTCATGCCAAGGACCTGTAAGCGAATGGCTTGTAGAGGCGAAGAGTCCCGGTTGACCGCCTTCTTTCTTAATCATCATGTGGTAAAGTCCGTCGGCTGGTACGAAATTGATGTCTGCATCAATGGTGGCGTAGCCCCAATCGAAGAGCAATCGTGGCTGAGTCAGCGTGGTAAAGGTCTCATCAGCGTATGAGTAATACATCCTGTCGTATTTCTCTTCGTCACGATTCCAGAGGGAATAATATATGAAATATCCGCCTTTCTTACCGTCCGGCCAGATGTATTCAGCGTCCCAGAATATCTGTGGCGCCCATACTCGATTGATGGTGCTCCAATCTTTGTAGATGGAACGCTTGCTGTCCTTTCCATCAGAGAATATGCTTAGTCCCTTACGGAAGTCGAATGTGGTGGATTTCCAGTGGATGAGGTCATCGGAAGTGAGAAGGTTTATTCCGTAGTTGTCCCATTCTGATTTCTTTCCGAGGCGCTTGGTCATAGAGTTTTTCATGTCCGTGGTTACCATGATGTAGCCTGAAAGGTCATGTTTCCTACATATATACGCGTCGCGCGTACCGCCTTCTATGCCAGCCATCTCGTAAGGTGAGAAGATGGAGTCGCCACAAAGCAAATCATGGAAGTGCATACCATCTTCCGAAAGTGCGTATGCTGTCCATTGTCCACGGTCGCTCATGTGGCAGTAGAGGTATCTGTCACCAGTTTGTGGATTGCCTGGATGCTGCGCTCCAGCCTGCAAAATGCTAATTCCCATGAGTGCGGAAACGCAGAAATTCCTGATAAATGTCATAGTTTCTGTAGTTAATTACCATAATATATGCGAACTTTTGTCGGACAATGTCCTTGCTGTTATCGTCCTTAGTCCGTGTATCCTAAATCTGATGCAAAGGTAAGAAAAAAAAGATTTTCATCATAAAAAAATAGGAATAAAGATTTAAAAATATGTTAAAATAAAGTTTGTTTGTTAAAAAAATGCTCTATTTTCTTGATATAGGTTTGTAAAATCGATTTTTTTTACTAACTTTGCAGAGAATTTTTGATTACAGGTTCAGCGCGCTACTCTATTCATTTTGTATTTGAATAAGTCGCTTTTTCTTGGAATACATCTCCTTTTTTTGTATTTCTTTGCGATGGCTTAACCACGGACCTATTGACATAATAAAATAATTAGAATGAAACTTAAACAAATATATACAGTCATAATCGTAAGTGTAGTATTAATTCTCTTGTCAGTACCAGCATGTGCTCAGGACCTCCTTGCACGTCAAGCACCTGTAGATCGCAGAATGCGTACAGTGGATACACTCAGCATTCAGTCGATAATAGAAAGAGAAATGACAGAGAATCCTTCAGCACAACTCTATGATGATTGGAATAATGTTTATGCACATCGTGCTACTGAGTTGCCAGATTCATTCAGAATCAATCTCCGCAACTTCTGTATGCCTACCACAAACCGCGTAATCACCAGCAAGATGGGACCACGCTGGGGCAGAATGCACAAGGGACTTGACATCAAAGTCTATATCGGCGATACTATTCGCGCGGCATTCTCTGGTAAAGTACGTATCAAGAAATATGAGAGAGCAGGCTACGGCAAGTACCTCGTCATTCGTCATAACAACGGATTGGAGACTATCTACGGTCACATGAGCGACTGGCTCGTGGAAGAAAATCAAGTGGTGAAGGCTGGTCAGCCTATCGGTCTCGGTGGCAACACAGGTCGTTCTACTGGTTCTCACCTTCATTTTGAGACCCGCCTCTGTGGCGTTGCGCTCAATCCTGCATTGCTCTTTGACTTTGTCAATCAAGATGTTACTGCAGACTACTATATGTTCCGCAAGGAAACATTCGAGCATGAGTCTGTAGCTATCAATAAGAATCTCGTTCTTGAAGGTGGTCGTTCTAACGAGCTCGCTCGAGAAACTGCTGATAAGAACGGTAGAAACCGAAATGTTCGCGAATTCTCTGAGACTAAATACCACAAGGTTTCTGTAGGCGAGACTCTCACAAGCATAGCAAAACGCCGTGGTACTACCGTGGCACAGCTTTGCAAGCTCAATCATCTTACCCGCGATGTAAAGGTTCGTCCGGGACAGATTTTGAGATACTCTTAATTGTTTCCCCCTTTCATAATCAAATAACATTTCCGACCTGATCGAGACGTGAGTTTCTGTCAGGTCTTTTTTTTGTCCTGTCGGAATTAGTGGAAAAGGCGGAAAGCGTGAGCGAAAATTGTTCGATTTTTCCGTTGTAGGGGAGTGATGAGAATATGGTCTTGTAACTTACTGAAAATAAGGGCGTTGCAAAAGCATAGATATTACGTTGTAAAAGCATAGATATTAGGAGGTAAAAGCATAGTTATTAGGAGGTAAAAGCTATGCTATTGCAACGTGAAAGCTTAGCAATCGCAAAATGATAGCTTTGAGATTGACTTTTTGTTCCATTTTTCCTATTGCGCTTTTGTGTCGTTTTGATGCTTTGCGGGCTTGTTGTTTTGCTGGCTGATAGGTTGTTTCGTGTTTTGCAAAGCACAAAAACACACGATCATAAAACTACCCCAAGAGGCTCTTTCTTTGTCGTATTTTTGTTTCGTCGCTTAGTTGTTTGGTCGTTTATTTGACTGCTTTACATTTGGCAAAGCCACAAAACTGCCAGATTGCAAAACCACATGATTTCTCTGTCTATTGATATTTTCTGCCCACCACCAAGCAGTTCGGTATGAGTAAAATGTCATTAAATCAGATATATTATTTCTTTTTTAAAGAAAAGATTTTGTATTGTCATTGATTTGCAGTACCTTTGTAGCGTATTTTCCCCAAAACAAGGAAAAAACATTGGCAACCTTAAAGGCTGAAAGTAACTTAGTAACACATTATAACAAGTATCAATTATGGTTCTTTTCTTCAAGACCCCTACACAGAACATCATTGCGACTGAGATAAACCATCAGCCCAATGAGAGTGAGATCAACGAACTTTGTTGGCTTTACGGCAATGCTACATTGCTGGATGCAGAGACCTTGGACGGATTTTTCATCGGTCCACGCCGTGAGATGATTACCCCATGGAGCACTAATGCCGTGGAGATAACTCAGAATATGGCGCTTCAAGGAATATCACGTATCGAGGAATACTTCCCAGTGGCTACGGAAAATGCAGAGCATGACCCAATGCTCCAGCGTATGTATAACGGACTTGACCAGAATATCTTCACAGTCAATATCCAGCCAGAGCCTATCAAGCACGTGGAAAACCTCGAAAAGTACAATGAAGAGGAAGGTCTCGCGCTGTCAAAGGAAGAAATCGACTACCTCCACAAGGTGGAAGGACAGCTCGGTCGTCCACTCACTGACTCTGAGATTTTCGGTTTTGCGCAAATCAACTCTGAGCACTGCCGCCACAAGATTTTCGGAGGCACATTCATCATCGATGGTGAAGAGAAGGAGTCTTCACTCTTCCAGATGATTAAGAAGACTACTAATGAGAACCCTAACAAGATACTTTCTGCCTATAAGGACAACGTAGCATTCTCTGCAGGTCCAGAGATTGAGCAGTTTGCCCCAGCAGACCACTCACAGCCTGACCTCTATCAGATAAAGAAAGTAAAGTCTGTCATCTCGCTCAAAGCTGAGACCCACAACTTCCCAACTACCGTAGAGCCATTCAATGGAGCTTCTACTGGTACCGGAGGTGAAATCCGCGACCGTATGGGAGGTGGTACAGGTTCATGGCCTATCGCAGGTACTTCTGTCTATATGACTTCTTACCCACGTAAGAATGTGAATGACCCTGTCAATGAAAACGTGCCTGCCAACACTCCAGCATGGTCTAACGAGAAGGATTGCCAGCCTTGGGAGAAGCTGATTCCTGTGCGCGAATGGCTTTACCAGACTCCTGAGCAGATTCTTATCAAGGCTTCTAACGGTGCAAGTGACTTCGGAAACAAGTTTGGACAGCCACTGATCTGCGGTTCGGTACTTACTTTCGAGCACAAGGAGCAGAATGCCAAGGACTCTGAGGTTTATGCTTACGACAAGGTTATCATGCTTGCAGGCGGCGTGGGCTACGGCGTTCAGCGCGATTGCCTCAAGGGAGAGCCACAGCCAGGCAACAAGGTTGTCGTGATGGGTGGTGACAACTACCGCATCGGACTTGGTGGCGGTTCCGTATCTTCTGTTGAGACTGGTCGCTATTCTTCTGGTATCGAGCTCAATGCAGTGCAGCGTGCTAATCCTGAAATGCAGAAGCGTGCATACAATGTAGTGCGTGCCCTCGGTGAAGAAGAGTCAAATCCTATCGTTTCCATCCATGACCACGGCAGTGCAGGTCACGTCAACTGTCTCTCTGAACTCGTGGAGGAATGCGGTGGACTCATCCACATGGACAAGCTTCCTATCGGCGACAAGACCCTTTCCGCTAAGGAAATAATCGCTAATGAGTCACAGGAACGTATGGGACTGCTCATTGACGAGGCTGCTATCGAGCACGTAAAGAAGATTGCAGACCGTGAGCGCGCTCCTATGTACACCGTAGGTGAGACTACAGGAGACCATCGCTTCGCATTCGAACAGGCTGATGGCGTACGTCCATTCGACCTCGCTGTAGAGCAGATGTTCGGCTCTTCTCCTAAGACTATCATGGAGGATAAGACCGTAGAGCGCAAGTATGACGTAGTATCTTACGACCTCTCAGGACTCTCTCAGCAATCTACTCTCAACAATCAGGTGACTGATTACCTCAAGCAGGTGCTCCAGTTGGAGGCTGTAGCTTGTAAGGACTGGTTGACAAATAAGGTTGACCGCTGTGTGACTGGTCGCGTAGCACGTCAGCAGTGTCAGGGTGAATTGCAGTTGCCTCTCTCTGATTGCGGCGCTGTAGCTCTCGATTATACAGGAACTAAGGGTATCGCAACATCCCTCGGACATGCTCCACAGGCTGCACTTGCTGACCCAGAGGCAGGTTCAGTGCTCTCTGTTGCTGAGGCTTTGACTAACCTCGTATGGGCTCCAATGGCAGACGGAATGGAGAGTATCTCCCTCTCTGCAAACTGGATGTGGCCTTGTCGCGCTCAGGAAGGTGAGGATGCACGCCTCTATAAGGCTGTAAAGGCTCTCTCAGACTTCTGCTGCGAACTCCAGATCAATGTGCCTACAGGTAAGGATTCACTCTCTATGACACAGAAATATCCTGACGGAAAGAAGGTTATCGCTCCTGGTACTGTCATCGTAAGTGCTGGAGGTGAGGTCTCTGATGTCAAGAAAGTGGTATCTCCTGTAATCAAGGACGTAAAGGCTTCACGCCTCTATCATATCGACTTCTCATTCGATCAGCTCCAGCTTGGCGGTTCTGCCTTCGCTCAGAGCCAGGGTAAGGTGGGCAGCGACGTGCCTACTGTGAAGAATGCTGAGTACTTCCGCGATGCTTTCATCGCTGTTCAGCAGCTCGTCAACGAAGGTCTTATCCTCGCTGGTCACGATATCTCTGCCGGTGGTCTTATCACTGCTCTCCTGGAAATGTGCTTCGCTAACACTAAGGGCGGTCTTAATCTCAACCTCGACAAAATCAATGGTGATGACATAATTAAGGTATTGTTCGCTGAAAACCCTGGTATCGTCATCCAGGTATCTGACGCTGACGCTCCACGCGTGAAGAAGATACTCGAAGATGCTGGCGTAGGCTATGCTAAAATCGGTACTCCTTCTGATGAGCGCAACATCACTATCAAGCGTCATCAGAGCAATGCACAGGTGCCAAACTCTGAGATTGCAAACCGCGAACTTACTCTCGTATTCGACATTGACGACCTCCGCGATACATGGTATAAGACTTCTTGCCTCCTCGATCGTCGCCAGTCATTCAATGGTAAGGCTGCTGAGCGCTTCGCAAACTATAAGAATATTCCTCTCGAATGGACATTCAAGGCTGATAAGCTCACCAGAACTCCACGCCCAGAGGGCAAGCGTCCTATGGCTGCTATCATACGTGAGAAGGGTACTAACTCTGAGCGTGAGATGGCATGGGCATTCTATATGGCAGGATTTGACGTCAAGGACGTTACAATGACTGACCTTATCACTGGTCGCGAGACTCTGGAGGAGGTCAATCTCGTAGCATTCTGCGGCGGATTCTCCAACTCTGACGTCCTCGGAAGCGCAAAGGGATGGGCTGGTGCGTTCCTCTTCAACCCTAAAGCCAAGGAGGCACTCGACAAGTTCTATGCTCGCAAGGACACACTTTCACTCGGTGTATGTAACGGTTGCCAGCTTATGGTAGAGCTTGGTCTTATCAATAATGACCACGTAGTAAGCAATGCTAAGGACTATGCCGAAATGCTCCACAATGACTCTCACAAGTTTGAGTCTGCCTTCGTTTCACTCACCATTCCTCAGAATGACAGCGTGATGTTCGGTTCTCTCTCTGGTCAGAAGATTGGATGCTGGGTAGCTCACGGAGAAGGTAAGTTTAATCTCCCTCTTGCAGAGTCAGAGTACAATGTAGTGGCTAAGTTCAACCACTCTGAATACCCTGCAAACCCTAACGGTTCTGCATACAATGTTGCTGCTCTTGCAAGCAAGGATGGCCGTCATCTCGCTATTATGCCTCACCCAGAGCGTACTCAGTTCCCTTGGCAGTGTGGCTATTATCCAGAGTCTCGCCGTTTCTCTGACGAGGTAACTCCATGGCATGAGGCATTCGTTAATGCTCGTCTCTGGATAGAAAAGCAGTAAAACGTACATAGAAATCCTCGCTATGAGGATATAATACAAAAAAGACCCGCTTGAGAAATAATTGCTCAAGCGGGTCTTTTTTGTTTCTATTATTCAGCTTTTACAGTTGAAGAAACTGCTTTCCTCTATTGTATAGACAGCTAATTTCAATTATATTGTCAATTGCTTTCTATTATATAGACAGCTATTATCTATTATATAGACAGCTGATTTCAATTACATTGTCAATTGCTTTCTATTATATAGACAGCTATTTTCTATTATATAGACAGCTGATTTCAATTACATTGTCAATTGTTTTCTATTATATAGACAGCTATTTTCTATTGTATAGACAGCTGATTTCAATTACATTGCCAGTTTCTTTCAACTGTAAAAGGCGATTATATGCCAGTTATTGCAGAGGATTAGTAACCGAATACTTCCTCAAGGCTTACGCGGCGGATTGGCGCAATCTTCTCAAGACTCTTGATGTCAAGCTCATTTTCGTTGCCGAGAATGATGTAATGGAGAGGCTTGCCCTTCACATTCTGCTGCTCAAAGTTGAGAATATCCTGCATGGTAATGCCCTGCATAGCATCATATATGATATTGTTGATATCCTTATTCAAGCCAAGACGCTGTGATTTGATGTAGCTGCTGATGATGCCAGACTTAGTGGTGCGAGTAGCGGCAAGGCTCTTTATGATGCTCTGCTTAGCCACATTGAATGCAGATTCCGTCAAAGGCATGTCGTCAGTAATCTGGCGGAAGGTGTTGATACAGTCCATCATCTTGTCATTCTGCGTGATGATATGCTCCTGCCAGTATTCGCTGTCCTGCTTGCGCATAGGGAATTTGTAGATGGCATTGGCGTTATAGGCGAGTCCGCGAGTCTCACGAAGCTCCTGGAATACGATACTGTTCATGCCTCCACCAAAGTATTCATTGAAGAGTTCGATGATAGGACAACGGCTGATGTCAGACTTTTTGCCCTCGTTGCTGTACATACGGAGGTAGATATTGTTTGCTTCGTAAGGAGCAATGAGTACCTCAGGCTTGGTGGTAAGGTTCCAATTCCACTCCTTATTTACAGGAACCTTGGCAAGATGCTTGGCAGTCTTGTGGTTCTTAGTTATGACAGCATCGAGCTCTTTCAAACTTAAAGGACCGTAATATACCACTGTATGCTCGAAAGAAGGTATCTCTTTGAGGAGGTCGGTGAAGACTTTAGGATCGGTATTGCGAAGCTCTTGCTCAGAGAGAAGATTGGTAGCATCGCTCTTTGCACCGTGAAGAGCGTATGACCAGAGGTGATTGAAGCATGCTTTCTGTGACTGCTTGTCCTCAGAACGCTCCTTTAGGATGTTGTCCACCAACTGTCCATAGAGCTCTTTGTCTGCTTTTGCATCAGAGATGAAGTGCTCTAAGAGGCGAAGAGCTGCGGTCATGTTTTCCTGAAGGCCTACGATTGAGATAGTAGTGAAGTCAGGTCTTACGCTAATCTTATAGTCACAAGCGAGCTTGTAGAACTGTTTCTTTATCTCTTCGTTGCTCATTTTGCTGGTTCCGAGCAATGGAACATAGTCATTCATGAGTCCATATTTCGCATCAGCACGGTCTCCGAAGGTATATCTGAAGACGAGTTGGAAGAGCGAGTTGTCCTTGTTCTGCACGTAAAGAACAGGGAGTTTCTTCTTTGTCTCAGCCTTTGTGAGGTCTTTATCGAAGTCCACGAACTGTGGATGGATAGGTTCTACAGTCTCTTTTGATAGATTCTTGAGGTATTGAGAAGCCATATCGCGATTTGAAGGGATAGGAGTTATGATAGGCTTTTCAATCTTCTTGATGTTGGAATCTTCGCCTTTACGCTTGTAAGTGCATACGAAGTTGTTCTTAAAGTGGCGGTTTGCGAATGCGATTACGTCCTCTTTAGTGATTCTTGACATACGATCGATGGCTTCAACGTTGTCTTTCCAGTTCAGTCCATTGATGAAAGCATCCACCATCATGTTGACGCGAGCTTCGTTTTCCTCAAGACTTTCCAGACGATTACGCTTCATATTGTTTATCGCACTGGTGAGAAGTTCCTCGTCCCATTCACCTTTTTTCAGCTTTTCAATTACGGAAAGCATGGCATCGCGAGCCTGTTCGAGGGTCTGACCATCCTTTGGATTAGCTCCCATAAGGAAGGTGGTGTAGTCCTTGAGCATCATACATTCGCTGTTAGACTCAAGCACTGCCATCTTTTGGTTGAGGTCTATGTCGATAAGACCGCACATACCATTGTATAATACGTTGTTTATCAGCTTGAGAGTGTCTATCTCTTGCGAAGAAGCACCGGCAAATCTCCATCCGAGAATCACGAGTTCCTGCTCTTGTCCCACGACTGTGGTGTCTCTTACCGAAGTAATTTCTGTCTGTGCAGGGAAATATCGAGGGGTGATATCATTGCCTTTCTGCCATGCTCCGAAGTGTTTCTCTATGGTGGAGATCATCTTGTCGTAGTCGAAATCGCCCGCCATGCAGATAGCAACGTTGTTTGGACGGTAGTATTTGTTGAAGTATTTCTCTATTTCTACGATGGAAGGGTTCTTCAGATGCTCCTGAGTGCCGATGGTAGTCTGTGTACCGTAGGAGTGAGAAGGGTAGAGTTTAGCCATGAGAGCATTGAAGGCTTTCTCTCCATCATTGGCGAGAGACATGTTTTTCTCTTCGTAAACGGCTTCGAGTTCGGTGTGGAAACCGCGTATAACCATATTCTGGAATCGGTCAGATTGTAGTCTCAACCAGCGTTCTATCTCGTTTGCAGGTACGTCTTCCATATAGCATGTGACGTCGAAAGAAGTGTAGGCATTGCTGTTTTCACTGCCTATGGTTGCCATAATCTTGTCGTATTCGTTTGGAATATTATAGCGGGCAGCCAATTGTGAGACAGAGTCAATCTCGTGATATTTTATCTTTCTGGCATTAGGATCGGTGAGAGTGCGGTATTCCTCATAAAGGTCACGAATCTTATCGAGGTATGGTTTCTCTGCGGTGTAGTCGCTTGTGCCATACGATTTGGTGCCTTTGAACATGAGATGCTCCAGATAGTGTGCAAGTCCAGTGCAGTCAGCAGGGTCATTTCTATGGCCTGTGTTGACGGCGATGTATGCTGTTACTCTTGGCATTTCTGTGTTTTTGGATAGATAGACTTTAAGTCCGTTGTCGAGAGTGTAGATGCGTGTGTGCATTGGGTCGCCGCTTACACTCTGATACTTGTAATCTTTTGCCCCTGCGGTCAGGGTACATAATGCGGCTAATGCGCCGATTATTATTTTCTTCATAGTTATTGGATATTTTGGGTTTCTTGTTTTTTTCTTCTTTAGTTTTAAAACCAATAAATTTAGTTACTAGTTCTTTGTTTTTGTAGATTTCTACTGTGGGAATGCTCATTACACCATGACTTTGAGCTAATTCTGCGTGAGTGTCAGTATCTACTTTGATAATTTTAATGCCTTCTAATTCGGTAAGCTCCATACCAAGCATTTTGCAGGGACCACACCAGTTTGCAAAAAAGTCAACGATAGTTAAGTCGTTTGTTAAAACATCGTTTAATTCTTGATTACTTAGATATTCAATCATTTTGAGTTTCCTTTCTATAATCATTAATAATATCACTTGCACCTGTGAAGGTTAATTTTTTGTTATTAACAAGTTTTTCAGCACTTTCAGGAGTAATTATATTATATTTTAGTAGTACTCTTAAGCTTTCAGCGTTAGCTTCAGTTTTGTCTTTTTCTTTTTCATAGTTGATACAGATTGTGTATACCTCATTTACGCCGTTATAAGTGTCTTGTC
>URJQ01000053.1 GCA_900548195.1 uncultured Prevotella sp. | reverse complement strand
GCGCTGGATTACCTCCAGCAAGAGTTAATCCGTGAAAATCCCAGCGCCCGGCAGGGGCAGACAAATCCAGCAAGACACAATAAAAATCCGTGAAAAGAACAAATCCGTCGCATCCGGGTAATCCGTGATTGATTTTGAATATGGCGAGAGAGCCGAAGGCGAGCGAGCACAGCAAGAGCTGTCTGGAAGACAGTACTGAGCGAAGCGAGAGTAACCCGGGACAAAGTCTCGGGATTTAACATATAAGTGGGGACAGCTGTCTGGAAGACAGTACCTTTGATTGGTGGTTTGGTTGTTTAGTGGTTTGGTTGTTTAGTTGATAGTCAAGCCACAAGCGAATAGTACAAACAACAAAACAACAAGACAACAAAAACATTCATTTTTTTTCATTATTCATTACCCAATTTCATTTCTGAGTCGCTATATAAGAAAACAAAGTAAAGAAAACATAAAACTAATCAAGACAATGAGCAACTTAAAAACATTATTAGCAACGCTCTGCCTCGGCTTCGCAATGACAGCCTCAGCACAGCAGACCGTAACAATCAAGGGAAAAGTGAAATTCATCGAACCTGATTTCACAGTAAAGGTGTACCAGTATTCAGGCACCGACAAGAAAGTGCTTGCAGAGACACCTGTCAATGCAGACCATTCATACACACTCTCAGTACCTGTGGAGAAAGCAGGAGATGCAGTAGTGGATTGTGGCGGATGGCAGGCAGTGGATGTATGGCTGGAAGATGAAAACATGGACATCGACTTCCGCGGACTCGACACTGCAAAGATCAAGATCAAGAACCCACCTTATGTATATATACGCGCAGGAAAGAAAAATGAACTGATGAACCTCGTCAATTTCCACGCATACCGTAGCTATCAGACCATGATTGCCATCTCTCAAAATGTGTATAAGGCAAAGATAGAAGACCAGAAGAAGAGCCAGCAGCTCGCTATGTCGCTCTATGACGCTTCCGGCGAAGACAGCGACGCATGGATGCGCTATCTGACAGAGCACTATTCCGACCTCACCAGCGTCCTCGTGCCTCTGGCAAAACTCGACGAAGAGAAGGATGCTGACATCATCAATGCCGCATTGGCAAAACTGGAGAGCACTTCTGCCACAGCAAAGCAACTCGTAGCAGACTTCCGCAAGGCACGCGCAGAAGCAAAAGAGAAACGCGAGCGAATGAAGGAAGGCAAGCCAGCTCCTGAGTTTACTTTCCAAAATGTCAAGGGCAAGACCGTATCTCTGAGCAAGCTCAAGGGCAAGGTGATAGTGCTGGACTTCTGGGCAAGCTGGTGCGGACCATGCCGTCAGGAGATTCCTCACCTGAAGAAATACTATGAAGAATTCAAGGGCAAGGGAGTGGAATTCCTGAGCGTGTCCATCGATGCCAAGAAGGAAGCGTGGACCAAGGCGATGAAGGAAGAAGGCATGGCATGGATGCAGGGCTGGACACCTGACGCTGGCAAGATGGTGATGGACACATACCAGTTTGGTGGCATCCCGTTCATCATCCTCATCGACAAGGCAGGCAACATCTACAGGAAAAACCTCCGCGGAGAAGGCGTCAAGAAAGCCATCGAAGACTGCCTCGCAGGAAAGCCAGTCCAGGCTCCGAAGGTCATCGGCGGAATGGGCATGATGGGCGCTGCAATGTAAATCACAAACACATCATCAATAATAACACTTAAACATTAAGATTTATGAAGAAGTTTTCAACAATGATTATGCTCGCACTCGCTGCTGGAGCATTCGTATCCTGCTCGGATAGTGACGACGACAAGGCACCTGTAGTAGGCATCACATCTGTATCAGTAACCCCTGCTGGAAGTGCGAAAGCATACACTTGCGTAATAGATCAGAATACTCTCAAGATTGAGAATACCAACGACAGCGTGGAATGGGACGTGATGGACGCAGACCTCAAGCAGGCTACCATCCTGGCTACAGGCACTCTCGGAACTGACGTATATATCGGAACTGAGAAGGTAAACACCATGACCAGCATCGATGTGACTTCTGCTGTCAGCCTCACCGTGAAGGACGAAAAGGGCAATAGCAAGGCTTACACTCTCAACGTGGTAAAGGCAAAGACTGCTAATGGTGCAGACATGGTAAACAAGAGTTCTGCTTTCCAGGGGTTCCCAACCGGGCTACTCGACTACGACATGTGCGTATTCAATGGTAAAATCTATGCCATCACCACATCTTTGAGCGGCGAGACAGAGAATTATCAGCTCTTCTCTTCCGAAGATGGCGTAAAGTGGAACGAAATTGATTACAAGACCGATATTACAGGAGTGAAACTTCCTGAAGGTCAGAAAGGCTATGTCATCGGTGGTGAAGGCGCACGTCTCGCTGTATTCAATGGACGCATGTATGTAGTAGGCGGTGCTCGCACATTCGGTGCCGACAAGTATGGCAACCCTGCTGACGTGAGCGAAGGATGGATGGGCCCTGCTAAGGATATTCCTACACTCCAGCTCTTCTCTACTGCTGACGGTGAGACCTTCCGCTGTGACTCTGTCGGTGCAACTGTAAAGGATGCAAAGGGCAATACCGTACCTTTCTCTTACATGAATGGCACAAACTACAACGTTACAGTAAAAGATGGTAAGATGTATATCAAGGGAGGTTTCTGCTATGGTTTCGGTATGCTTCAGGGCAAGCGCCTCTATGCTGTCACTACAGACGGAAAGAATTGGGAGTATATCACACCTACTTCTGATGACGAAGATTGCGACGTAGCAAGACGTCTGGCAGACCAATTCTTCACATTCAATGGCAAACTGTGGTGTCTTACAGGCTTCCAGTACTTCGTCGGAGCGGAGGATTTCTTGCGCACAGGAGTTTATTCTTCCACCGACGGTACCACATGGAAGAAAGAAGGAGAGCTCACTGGTATGCCTGCATTGTATCACGCAAAAGCTATCGTTTGCGACAATGTAGTATATATGGTAGGTGGTGAGACTGTAGGTGAAGATGGTAAGACACCTATTGTCTCTTCTAAGATTTATCGCTCTACAGACTGCGTCAACTGGACAGAAGTGGAAGTGCCAGGCACATTCCTCGCACGTCGTAACGCAGCAGGTGTAGCTTTCGGCAATGTGGCTTGGATATTTGGAGGTATCAACACTCCGACTACAGGCAACTACGGTGCGCCTCTCGGTGACACAGACACACCTTTGACAGACTCTTGGCTGAAGCTTATCAAGTAATATAAACTTATATTATAAAAGGGGATGCCGTCTATCTTTTTCAGACAGCATCCCCAATATTCATCTACAAACCTAATATTACACCTATGAAGACAAAGAGCCTTATACTTTTCTTCGCCCTATTGCTGCAGACTATATCAGCAATGGCGCAGGAACAGCATATCACCGGACGCGTCATCGACGAATCCGGAGCACCGCTCCACATGGTTACCGTATCAATAAAAGGTACAAACAAGGCGACCCATACTGCAGAAGACGGCACATATGCGATTGACGTCACCCCAAACCAGCAATTGGTATTCTCAATGATAGGTTTCGACCGCCAAAGCTTTACTGTGGGTAAGAAACTGACTATCAATGTCACTATGCGTGAGACAACAGAAACAAAGATGCAGGATCTCGTCGTAGTGGGCTATAGCAGACAGGAACGTCGCGACCTTACAGGCTCTGTCTCCTCTGTAATTCCAAAAGACAACGTCTCTTTCCAATCTGTCGATCAGATGCTTCAGGGCCGCGTACCAGGACTCTACATGACCAATTCTTCTGGAGCATTAGGCTCTGCCAATGTGCTTACCATACGTGGCGTCAGCTCCATTATGGGCGACAACAATCCGCTTTATGTCATTGACGGCGTTCCAATGTTCGGAACCGACCGTGATGCCAACTCTGTTGGTACCACGGGTGGCTCTATCCCTGGCATTGCTATGGGAGGAATGCAGACCGGCGGTGGTTCACTGCAATATAATATAGACCTCAACAATTCATTCGAAAAGAACCCACTCGCAAACATTAACCCTGACGATATCGAGTCTATAGAAATCCTCAAGGACGCTTTTGCCACAGCAATCTACGGTTCTCGTGGAGCTGCAGGCGTAATCCTCATTACTACCAAGAAGGGTTCGAAAGGCAGAACAAAAGTAAATGTAGGCTACACATTAGGTATTGATAATCCTATCGGCAAACTGGATTTGCTCAATGGCGACCAGTACAGCCAGGTTTATTCCACATACTATCCTAAGGGTAAATACCCTATGGGATATAACACTGACTGGATTGACGCAGTGACACGTACTGCTGTCAGCCACGGTGTCAACGCGTCCATCTCTGGTGGCGCAAAGGAGACTGACTATTTCCTCAGTGTCTCTTACGACAACAATGAGTCATATATCATCAATAATGATATGCAACGCCTCTCTACACGCTTTAACCTCAATACAAAATTAGCAAAGCAATGGGATGCTGGCGTAAGCGTTTCTATCAACAGACTCAATAATAACGCAATAGCAGCAGGAAGCATATATGCTGCCGCTATCAAAAAGGCTCCGAACCTTCCTATCTACGACGAAGCCACAGGCGACTATTACTACGGATATGCCCTCAACTCTAAAGGTTCTTCTGAAGCATACAACCCTGTAGCAATGGCTTATATCAACGACGAGTCCGTAGAAGACACACGTATCATAGGCAATGGATACTTGGAATATCGTCCATTAAACTGGCTCTCTCTGCGCTCTGAAGTAGGTACTGATATCTACAATTCATTCTCAAACATCCGTAAAGGAGAACTTCCAGAATACCTTACTGGCGTAATCGGCAATCAGGCTGAGGAAAGCACAAGAAACAGTTATAAGGTGGTGGTAAACAATCTCCTTACTATCAATAAGACTTTCAACAACCATTTCCTGCAGGGTATCTTCGGACAAAGTTACGAATACACCAAGGAACGCATCAATTCCGTAGCAGGTTCAAACTTCTTTAGCCCAGATCTGAGCGGTGTCGGTGCTGCACAGACTAAGAGAGTGACAGGCGCATACATGCAACAATACGCTCTTTTCTCTGCTTTCGCACGTCTCAACTATCAGTATCAGCATACATATATGCTCGGTCTGACCTATCGTCTGGATGGCTCTTCACGCTTTAATCGTAACCACCGTTATCTCAGCACACCATCCGTATCGCTGGGTTGGAGACTTTCAAATGAAAAATTCATCAAGGAAAACCTGCCTTTCATCAAAGAGATGAAACTGCGCGGCTCTATTGGCATGTCAAGTAAAGACGGCAACAACAGCTATTACGGAGCACAGGCTGTATATACTCTCAATCAGTTGACACAGTATGGTGGCAAGAGTTACCTCCAGATGTCACAGCCAGGCAATGAAAACCTCAAATGGGAAAAAACTATCACATACGATGCAGGTCTTGACCTCGAAATGTTCGATGACCGCATTAAAATCACTCTCGACTACTATTACAAGAAGACCACCAACATGCTCTTCTCATCTGACCTTCCTTACTATACTGGCTATACAAAGGAAAATCAGAACATTGCCGATATGAGCAATCAGGGAATCGACTTCCAGATTGTATCAAAGAATATCTACACTAAGGACTTCCAGTGGCAGACTATTCTCAATCTCTCTAAAGCAACCAATAAGATTCTTAAGCTCAACTTTGAAGGCAACCAGCTCGACCAAGCTAATAGCTCATTCAAATACTACGAAGAAGGTAAGCCTGTAGCTCAGTGGTACCTGCACAAGTGGTACGGTGTAGATCCAAATACTGGCGACCCACTCTGGGAATACAAAGATGGAAGTGTTTCCACAACACCTCCTGGTGCTGACTATGAGAATTCACAGTCCAATAAATTCGTTTGCGGTGTGGCATTACCTGACTTCTATGGTTCTATGACCAATACTTTATTCTATAAGAATCTGGAGCTCGATTTCATGTTCAATTTCTCTGTAGGTAGCAAGATGATTAACAGCACAAAAGCTAATCTCCTCAACTACACAGGAGAAGATGCCTACAACCTGACTGCAGACATCATGAATATGTGGCAGGTTCCTGGACAGAAGACCGACATTCCACGCCTCAACAACGCATCCGTTATCGGCAATTATGACTACACCACAGCCATTACAACAACCCGATTCCTGGAGAACAACTCATATCTGAGACTGAAGTCTGTGACATTGACGTATCATGTACCTCACTCTATCCTCAAAGCTACAAAGTTCTTCAATCAGCTGAAGATATACGCTACAGTCACAAACCTGTTTACCATTACAAACTATTCAGGTCTTGACCCAGAGGTAAGTGCATTCGGTTCATCCGCTCTGGCAGCAGGTTATGATAATATGACTATGCCTCAATCTCGCAGTATGCAATTCGGTGTAAGAGCAAGTTTCTAATTTTTACATTCCTAAGATATGAAAAAGAATACCATATACTCATGTATTGCCATACTGCTGACTATGGCATTGGCAGCCTGCGACCTTGACTATGCACCAGAGAATACACTGGTCGATGAGAAGGTATATAAGAATCAGAAGACAGCGGAAGCAGCTCTCATGGGCGCTTACGTCAGACTCAACGTGTTCATCGCGGGCGCACCGCAAGATCAGAACAACTATTCCAACGCTGGATATACCACACTCATGGGAGATATGACCACCAGCAATGTGGCCATACGCTCATCAGCAACAGGCTTCCTCGCTGTACAGAAGAGCGAATACACTTCGTCAGAACATGATGGTTTGCTTTCAAATATGTGGTGCTGGGGTTACAATGCCATCGACTACGCTAACAATATCATCAACAAAGTAACAGAGTTTGGAGCTTTCGATGCTAAAATCATGCGACAGTATATCGCTGAAGCAAAATTCATCCGTGCATACGTCAACTTCTATCTGCTTTGCCTCTATGGCGACCAAGCATTGTTAGGAAATGATAATGGCGACGGTATCGTACTGCGTACAGAAGCCTACAACGGCTATAACCCAAGTGACAACGTAGGAAGATCTACCAATGCTGAATGCTGGAATATGATTATCAAGGACTTGAAAGAAGCACTCGCTGACGTATCTGATGAGGTTCCTGGCATAAACGACCGTATAAGAGCTAATAAGACCGTGGTAAAAGCGCTCCTTAGCAGAGTACTGCTCTATAAAGGAACTTACACCAAAAATCAGGCAGAACTACAAGAAGCCCTCGAATTGGCACGCGATGTTCTTAATACGAACGGCTATGTATTCTCAAAGTCAAGTTCTGAGTATCAGACAGCACTGTTCCCATCTAATGAATACACCCAAAGCGGTTCATATCCTGACCCTACGACAAGGAGTAACGAGCTGATATTCTACCAGCCAAGCCGTATCTATACATTGAAGTATCCAAACGGTATGTCTTGGTACAGAAAGCAAAGCTACTACGTTCCGGCTAATATGACATTCCTATATGATGCCAATGACGTAAGACGCACTTACCTTCTGTGGAAGGGATCAAAGACTGACAACGTCAATGACTTAACCACAATGAAATATAGCGGTGGTCAGTACGATGATGTGCTGTATATGCGATTGGCTGAAGTAAAACTTACATACGCAGAGCTCCTTGCTCGCACTTCCAACAGCATCACTACAGAAGCTCTCCAGCAACTTAATGATGTTCGCCTCAGAGCAATTCCTGAGAATGCACGTCCTGAAGCTTATAAGGCAAATGACTTTGCCAATGTCGATGCCTTCATCAAGGAGGTGCTTCGTGAAAGAAACCGTGAACTCGCTTATGAGGGACATTACCGCTGGGACCTCATGCGCACTGACAACGCTCTCGGAGATGCTACGCTCGGAGCTGTGGCAAAAAACAGATGGAATCTCCCAGTGCCGAATTATGAAATCAGGATTTCCTACGGCGCAATCAAGCAGAACAGCGGATACCAAAACTGATAACTATGCAGTTGGTCGAGATAATCATCTAATTTCGGCCATCTGCTATTTTTTAAAAAAGCTACACAATGAAAAAGAGAAATTTAATTATCGCTCTGGCTGCGTCAATCCTTTGCATCGGAGAAATCCATGCACTGACACCTGTAACCCAGAGCCCTTCTATGCAATCTGACACAAATAAGGGCATAGCATTCGTGGAAGGAAAGACATTCGAGCAAGCTCTTGCAATGGCTAAAGAGGCAAACAAGATGCTATTCGTGGACTGCTACACCAGTTGGTGCGGACCTTGCAAAATGATGGCGACACAAGTATTCACCCAGAAAGCGGCAGGTGACTACTTCAACAAGGAGTTTGTCTCCATCAAGATAGATATGGAAAAGGGTGAAGGACCTACAGTGAAAAATCGCTTCGGCGTAAGGGCTTTCCCTACATTCCTCTTCATCGACCAGACAGGTAAGGAAATAAACCGCATAGTAGGAGGCGACAGAGACGTAAATAAGTTCATCGCAAAAGTGAAGGAAGGACTGGGAACCAATAGCCTATCTGCATTGGCTGAACGCTATGAACGCGGTGAGCGCGACACCACTTTTCTCTTTTCTTATCTCAAAGCACTGGACACAGCATACGACAACAAGAAAAGTGCAGAAGTGGCTGGCATCCTCCTCGCTGGCAATGAGAAAGACATGCTGACCAATAATAACCTCTTTGAAGCCTTCGTCAATTATAATTCATCTCCTTTGACACCGGCTTTCCAGTATATGCTGGAGCACAAGAGCGAGTTTGAAGCAAAGTATGGAGCCAGAAATGTCAATATGGTGGCAGATAGAGTATGGATGCAATTCCCTCTCTCTTACGTCAAGAAAAATGCCGATGGCACTGCAGAGTTTGACAAGGTCGGAATGGATGCCTATAAGGCTGAGATGAAGAAATGGGGCGTGGCTAAGTATGACGAGATATGTCTCAATGTGGATATCGCATGGGCAGAGGCTCGTGGTGACTGGAAGCAATTTGTAGCGCTTTGCGACAAGCACATCAAGAAGTTCGATAGTGGGGATATGCACATCTACAACTGGGCTTTGAGACTGCAAAAGAACTGTCAGGACAAGGCAGTAAACAAAGTAGCCATAAAGTGGATGAAGAAACGTATCAAGGAGATAAGGGCGGAAGAAGCCAAACTCCCACCTTTGAAGGAAGGAGAGATACGCGCCACAGCGATGGTAAACTTTGCTGACGCATACGAGAAACTCATTAAGGAATTGGAATAAAAACACCTAATTCTCATATAAATTTCGATTCTTGAGACCGCATTACTATGACTGGATGCGGTCTCATTTACATAAATAAGGGCTTTAAGAGTAGTGTCAGTTAAAAAACAATAAATTAGGTGTCTTTATGTTGCAGTTTAAAGCGAAATGTCATACCTTTGTAATTTGATAGGTCTCTTTTTCTACGATAATGAAAGAAGCAATAAAGGAAAAACAATTCAAGGCACTTTTCGAAAAATACTACACAAAGCTCTATTATTCATCTCTTGCAATAGTCAGAGATGAAGATGACGCACGCGACATTGTAAACGATGTCTTTGCACATATATGGGAAAAGCATGACTCTTTTGAGGATACCGTAAACAGCATGTATCTCTACACGTCCATACGGCATCGTAGTCTGGATCTATTGAAAAAGAAAAAGGTAAGAGAGAAATATCTCCAAGCATGCCTCAATGCTAAAGAAGATTCATTCTGCATCGACGACTTAGATGATGACAGACTAAGGGCGATAAAGACTGTTATAGATACAATGCCACAGAAGACCAAATACGTTCTTGACCAATGCTATATGGAAGAAAAAAAATATATGGAAGTAGCTGATGACTTAGGCATTACACGCGATGGTGTAAGAAAACATATTGTAAAAGCCCTTAAAATACTGAGAAATGCTCTCATAAAAGATAAATAATCTTAAATATAGTACCCTAAATAACTTTTGAAACTTTTATATCTATACAGAAGTATATAAAACAATAATGTCAACTACTTATTGAATGGAAAAAGATTATAGCAACATAAAAGAAGATATTGACCATCATCATAATTCGCTATTCGATGATGAACTTTTTACAGGCGATAAAGACAACAATCGCCTGCTGGAGCTTTATGCTCTTACGAGAACGAAAGACAAGGCTAAGACTCCTAACGTGGAGAAAGAATGGAAGAAATTCCGCTCTGAGCGCATGAGCATTCATGACAACGTCTTCACTATCAAGCGCAAATGGATATGGTCAGCCGCAGCAGTCCTATTTGTCGGTTTCCTCTCTGCAGTGACCTTATTTGGCTACATGGAAAATAGGGAAAAAGAAATCTCATTGGCAGAAAATTATCAAGGCGATTATATCATCAAGGATAATGGAAACATATTCGCCTTCCAAGCTAACGATGGACCGAAAGTAGTGATGATTGGTAATTCCAAGCACGAAATGAAGCCTATTGAGAGCAAGATGGAATGCGGAAATGTGAAAGCTGACCCGGAAAAAGCCATCGTATGCCCATTGTCTAATCTGGAAGCCGCTACCCGAACTATAACGACGCCACGCGGTGCTACGTATGAAATCACATTGGCTGACGGCACGGTGGTAAAACTAAACGGAGACAGCCGCCTCTCATTTCCTACTGCCTTCACCGGCAAAGAGCGCACCGTCACTCTTGGGGGCGAGGCTTATTTCAAGGTGACAAGTGACAAAGAGCATCCTTTCGTGGTGCATAGCCAGCGACTTACCACTACCGTATTGGGAACCGAGTTTGACATCAAGGATTATGATGATACGCCTGCGGAGGTGACTCTTGTCTCCGGAATGGTCAGAGTAAAGCCGAATACGGAGGATAGCAAGGACATCACTTTAGACCCTGACAGATATGTAAGGTTCATAAAGGGGTATGATCTCTATGCCTTGAAATGCGATGCCAAGCAACGCACGAAATGGACTGAAGACCTCTTCTCTTATCACAATGTGCAATTGCTTACTGTCCTGAAGGACATGGGCAGATGGTACAATGTAGATATTGAGGTGCGTGACACCACTATCAGCAACTATCCTGTCAATCTGGAGATTAGTCGCTCATGCAGTCTGAAAGACTTTACCGACAAGCTATCGTCTCTCGGATTCCTATCCATCAGTCTGGAAGGCGAGAAAATCGTCTGCTCTATGAGAGGGAAAAGTGTCCCTGCTGTACAGATTATTCCGCAAAGCGGGATTTAACCCCACATTAGGGAATAGGGAATAAGTAATAGGGAATAGGAGATTAGCTCAGTTCGCTTGAGATTATTCCATCGCGAGAAGCCATGAGTGGCAAGTGTAATCTCCTATTATCTATTCTCTATTACCTATTACCTTATTTAGTCTGGAAGACAGTACCACCACCTGGCAAAATCCGTTATATTCGCTATCCGTATTCGTTTCACCACGGAGTTTTTTCCCGAACGCGGATTTATCGGATTGAAAGCGGATGGTTCGCTCATGGGTTGATACTGTCTCCCATTGTGTATGTGATTATCGCCTTGCGATAATCACACGCGCACTGAACAGAAGGCGAATTAGCAAATCTTGTTATCTGGGGAATGAGACCTTCTTAATCCGTTTTTGTACCTTAACAATGCCATAAACAGAAAACGAAGCGGGGACAAACGCTTGTGTGCGCTTGTCCCCACTTTATCGATATTACTTCCTATTAGGAAGCGGATTAGAGAAGCGGATTATCTTCTGAAATTAAACTTACGAATGCTACCGTCAGACATCTTGAGGATGTTGACACCTTTCTGGATGCGGTCGATTTTGACGCCTTCTAAGGTGTAGATGCCAACGACAGTAACCTTGTCAGTCTTCTCCACTACGCTTTCGATGCCAGATGCTACTGGAGTATCGTCTGTGAGTTCTGCCTTCATATTATCTATACAGAAATATGTAGGAGTATTCATGCCATAAGCGCCCTTGTCGGAAGTATCCATCACGAAGTCAATGTAAGAAACTGCACCGAGCGGAGTCAGATCCACCTTGGTCCATTCGTTGACGATTTTGCCATCCTTAGCCAGATAGAAGTCCACATGACCTGTCTCTTCGCCTTTCTCTGTACGACCAATAATCTTCAGAACGAAATAATCATTAGCATCAAACTTCTTAGCATAAGAATCACCATAGAGCATGCTCTGGTAAGCATACGCTGAATTGTTGACATATACATATTCCGGCTTGTATGCCTTTTCTGCATATATTGCAGGGCCCTGTTCATCATTGATGTAGTTGTATTCAGAGAAATAACCCACAGCAAACTGTCTTGACTCCATACCTCCGCCTACGCAAGAGTTGAATTCTGATGGGGTGCCCCAACCTATGTAGTCATTGCCAGTGGTAGATGAAACTGCAAATCCATACCAGGAATTGTAGGATTTGTCGTAATAGTTCATGAAACTATATCCTGAAGCCGCAAACAGACCTGCTTCGTCAGCGCCATTATAGTATTCCTTACCTTCGAGTTCCACATCCTCAAAGTTGATAAGTCTGTCATAAGCAGGGTTGTTGTTGGTGTAACCTTCACCTTCAGCGAACACTTTCATGCCGTCGATGACAGGAATAAGGTCCTTGCCAAGAGTCTGTCCCCAAGCTTCACCGAGAGCTACTGCAACTTCTCCAGAAGCGAGTTGGTCTGCATTCACCACAGTCTCGTAGTCCTTGCCGTTGGTATAGTGCTGGATTACGTAATTATTTTTGATGCCAGAAGCGGCAGAAGTCACAGAGCGGACATTGCCAATGGTGGTCATGGTGCCTGTGCAAATAGCCTTACCAGTATTGAGATTATTCTCAATTACAGCCTTAGCATTGGATGTAGCCACGAGGGTAGCCAGAGAACCCGTGCCAGAGATTGTAGCAGAATTATAACAGTTGGTCATAGTGCCAGTGTCACTTGAAATATTTGCTGTTATACCAGCCACCATAGAGCTTGTGCCAGTCACGTCGGCAAGGTTCTGACAGCGGTCTATTTTCACCTTATTCTTAGTATATCCCACGATACCAGCCACATATTGCTTACCTCTTACTGTAACATGGTTGACGCAACGCGTGATATTTGTAGTGCCATCGGCAAATGCTGCAACGCCAGCCACATAGTTGTTTGTGGAAGAAATTTTGCCATCGACAGTTAGGTTGCTGATTGTAGCATTGTTGATGTAACCGAAAAGACCATTATGAGTAGTGGTAGCATTGATAAAAATTCCGCTTACACTGTGTCCGACACCGTCAAACTTGCCCTGGAAAGATTTTGCAGCAGTAGTGCCACCTATTGGAGTCCAAGGGTAATCGCCGAGGTCAATGTCCTTTACGAGAACGGCGTTCTTGCTGTAGTTGCCAGTATTGATATGATTAGCAAACCATGCCAACTCATCGCCAGTAGAGATTTGGTAAACGTCTGCTTCAGCCTTTGGTTCTGTCATAGTGCTTCCATCCCAAGTGTTGGCATTAGCTTTGGTCAGATTGATCTGGAAAGTCTGTTCGCCTTCTGCATCATCACCGATAGAGAAATCACTAAGATAGTAGCGGTAGCCTTTGGCAGAAGCAATCACGTTATATGTACCATAAGTGCCGGAGTATTCGCCATTGCTTCCCGGTGTGAGTTCCTTACCATCAAATGAGACGGTAATCTTAGCGTCAACCACGTTGCAGACAGGCTTGATAGTGAAGTACTTGACAGCGGAAATAGGGATTCTGACATCAGGAATCAAGCCGAAATAAGTCTTGTGTGCAATGGCGGTGAAGTTTGGCGAACGACCACCGATATGGTCAATAATACGATGGTTTCCGATAGGGTCACCGAAGCCATTTACCTGGATGACGCCTTCATCCATCACAATTTCTGGCTTGCTGGCTACATCATGGTCTTTAGGAATGTCTATTGTAACTGCTTGTGCAGATGCAGCAGAGCCAAATGTATATTGACCAGAACCGAGAATAAGGGAAGTGCCATTAGGTGTGCCATTATAAGTGACGTATGCCGACATATTATATATGCCCGCCAACTTGTTTGCTGGGTGGCGCAAACCGCTGTATTGTATCTTCACCTTATCTCCAGGCTGGAAGATTTTACTGCCCTCACGAGAGACATTGATTATCTCGCGGTGACATGGTTTTGCAGTCATCACTTGATAGACAGCGTTGCCCGCATCATCAGTAAGACGCACAATCTGGCGGCCTTTCTTGAGAAGCAATGTGTATGAGCCATCCTCATTCTTTGTCACGCCTTCTGTGGAGAAGCCTTTGTAGGTAGCCATGTTTGTGCCTATTACAGGGCGTGCCATTTCCACTGACGCTACGCCAGAAGGAGTAAATGTGTAGCTTGCACCAGCCTCAGTGTCAAGATAGTAGAATACATCATGCTCTGCATCCACATACTTGCCAGCATTCTTCTTGGCATCCTGATTGTATTTTTCATTGATCAGCATGTTAGACTCAATAGCAGAATCGCCATCACCTACAGTCACGACATAAGCAGCAGTGTTTTCTGGCCATATTGCGCCCCAGTATTCACCGCCCAAATATGGACTCTTGTTTGTTTTTCCAGAATTGTAATAGTTTAACCCGATAGCGTCATAGGTAACAAGGACGATAGCAGTACCTTTGCCTACAGCCGTGATTACAGACCATGGGTTGATGGTGGTATTGTCATTGTCAATTTTGATAACGTTGGTGCTTGGATTGCCATTTACGTCAATGACGGTATAATGGAAATCAGGTTCGATAAAGTAATTGTTGGTAGAGTTGTCGGTAAGTTGCCAAGAGCGCATAGCATGAGCGTAGAATGTATCGCCTACGTTCAGTCTGAGGTGACCTCTTTCGTTGATATTCACGAGGATGTCACCAGTCTCATAGCCCTGATTGCTTTTCACGTCGTGATTGATAGCCTTTGGATCAAAAGCCTTATAGTCTTTTGTCTCAAACTTCAGTGTAGGACGCTTTTCTGGATCAGTGTTCATATAGAAGTATCCACCTTGCGTGAGACCATCCTTCATCCATGTACGATAGTTGTAGCATTGAGAATTAGCAAGACGGAATGCGATGGTCTTTATCTCGCCTTCCGTGCTCACCTTTTCAGGCTTTATCTGCTTGTATTCAGTGAAATGGGTGAATTTTATGCCCATGTAGAATTTAGCATCCTTAGGCAAGGTGACAATGAAATCATCTCCCATTGGGATGGCTCCATTGCAATTAACATTAAAGTTCAGGGTGTTAGATCTGTAGAGACTCATGTATCCCTCTTTGGCATGTTCTTCAGAAGGGATAAATTCCGCATAGTAAGAGTGGCCTTCAAATGCGAGGAATGTCTTTCTGCCAGCGGTAGAACTATTGCCCACAGTGATTTTCTGCACCACGCCTTCGCGAGAAGTCAAATTTACATCGATGGTGTAGTCCTGATCTACAGTCCATCCCTTGTTGGTGGCATAGGCAGTAACAGTGATGAGTTTGTAGGATTGCTCCGCTTGGTCGGTGATAGTAAGTTCGATAGTACCATTTTGCGTACTACCGTCTTTTTCAAATCCGGTCAGGATGTAATCACCAGGGTCGGCAGCAAACGTGTAGATTTTGCCATTAGGAGAGCCTATATCTACACTTTCGCCAGTACCTTTTTTGGTCAATGTCATAGTAGTGGTGGTGGAATTCATCTCCACTTTGACATCAGCACCAAATATTGAGCCAACCATTGTCAGCATCAATATTGCTAAAGAGTAAAGTCTTTTCATCATTTGAAATGAATTAAATAGTTGATATAAAAGTTATTTCAATATTGTTTTCTTTCCATTCTTTATGACTATTTCGCCACGTCGTGGATGCGTAATCTCACGTCCCATGATGTCATACGTCTTGCTTTCAGTCGCTGTGATGCTTCTTTCCACGTTGCGTATGCCAGTGAAATGACCGTCAGGAGGTAGAGCAAGCAGATGTCCAGGGTTGATATATACGCGATGCTTGCCCATCAGCTTGCCCTCAGGAGTCCATTGCATAAGGGTTCCAGCCTCTACGAATCCGCCAGCATCGGTGGCATAGATGTATCCAGTGTAGGGATTGATGTAGATGGCATACGGCATCTGCATGCTATTGATGTCCTTGAGCACAGTGCCAGGGAAATCTTCTGTCACGCCTTCAGCACCGTCCGACTGCATCACGAGGGCTGGGTCGATTATGATGTAATTGAATTTGTATTCGTTTGTGATGTAAGAGTAACGTGAACCTATGGCAAAGAATTTTCCGTCTCGGGCGGTAGTGTTGTAGGTCGCTGCATACTCCAGTTTGGTAAACACTTTCTCATCTCCCTTTAATGCTGCTTCGCAGTCGAATATAATTGTAGCAGCCAAGATGTTATAATAGTCGCCAGGCGAATTGATACACAGGTATTTTCCGCTTTGTGACATCTTTCCGTAAAGGTTTATCTGCCCAGTGTCGACATTCTTTATTAGCTTCATGGTGGCAGCATCTATAATGCTCACAGTAGTCTCATAGTCATGGGCTTCCTGAAAGGAGTAGCCTCCAGTGTTTGCCACGAAGAGATAACCATTATAGTAGGCAACGCCTTCCGGCTCATAACCTACTTCTACAGCATCCACTACTCTGAATGTCTTTACGTCAATCTTTGCCACATAGCCCTTTTCAAAATACTTAAAGCCATTCACAGTTCCGCATTCATGACCATAAGAAGAGACATATACGTACTTGCCGTCAGTGGCAAGTTTGCGATTATTCGGCACATCCTCGGTCGCAGCCACGGCTTTGCCTTGCGGAGTGATAAACTGCACAATGTTCGACCAATTTATGGCAATGGCTATCAGATTGTCGTTAATCTGTATTATGTCGTTAGGAGTGTCACCGAGTTTCGACTTGTTGTTGTCACGAAACCATTGGTTACTCACCACTTTACCATTTTCAAAGTAGGTCATCTTGCCGTTGTCGCTCTGCCAATTACCCTCATTCAGGAGGATAATCTTCTCTTGTGCTGAGACTATATGACCTGCAGCGGCAAGAATCATGAATATCAGAAGAAGTCTTTTCATTGTCTAAGAATTGTATAATAAGTAGGGATTAGGATTATATTTATTTCCACTCTATTTACAAAGAAAAAGTGAAAGTAAGGCGATAGTTGCGCCCTGGCATAGGATAACGTGGTATGTGCTCATACTGCTCGTCGAGTAAGTCGTTGACTTCGAGCGTCAATCCCAGGTCGATATCCTTGTTTAGGCGATGTGAATATGTGGCTTTTATATCCACATTATTGTAAGGCTTGAGTATATCCTCAGGGTCTGCATACGACCACATCCTCTCTGATACATGCAAATCAGATACTGTCAGTGACAGATTTCGCCAGCCCACAATGCCAGTGATGCCATACGACAGGTTAGGGGAATAGCATATCGGCTTATTATATACTTCTTCATTGTCAGGATCTGTGCGATTTAGGTCACGCTGTAAAGTGAGTGATGTTAGCAATGAGAAAGTCCAATCATGAGGCGAATAGCAGAGCTTCCCCGTGGCATTTAGTCCACGGCAGAATGTGTAGCCATAATTCATCATTGTCCAAGAATATGTCCCTTTCATCGGGATGCAGACTATACGGTCTTCTATCTTGTTGATATAAGCATCAGCCTGAATGCTTCCATACCAGCATTTGTCCTGATATTTATATTCCGCTCCTATATTCCATTGCTTCGTGTATTCAGGTTTTAGATTGCGATTTCCCACCTGTGTATAATAGAGGTCGTTGAGCGTAGGCGCTCTGAATATCTTCTTGTACCATGCTCTTAATGTAAGATTCCTTATGCTATAAGCGAGAGATACAGCAGGAGTAAAGCGCTCAAGAGGGTCTGCTGCGCCTACATGCACATTGGTATGGTCGCGATAGTGCTGATAGAGCATGGATGCAGCAAACTGGATTCCGTTCCAATTGGTTTGTACTGCCATTACAGCCTTCTGGTCAAGGCGATGTATGGTCTCGAAATATTTGAGGTCAGCGCGCAATTTCGAGTATCTTAGGTCGTAACTTGCTGTGAATGACAACCATGACAAAGGCATCCATCCATAACATAAAGCACCATACAGGTCTTCCTGACGATAGTGATTGTTTACACGTGCTGTGTTCTGGTTTTCTGGATAGTCTGTGCAATATCTCAAATATTCGTTGGTGTATTTGGAGTTTACCTTGAATCGATGCTGTTTTATCTGCCATATGTAAGATGCTTGTGCAAAGAAATCGCTGTCCCATTCTCTGCCTACATTTATATATTTGTCTGACAGACGCCTCACAATGCCTCCCGGGCATCCTCTCTCAGAATTGTAATAGTAGAGGTGGGATGCAAATCCACCATGAAAGAGCGCCCCTTCCACCCTATAATAGTTTATGTCTGAATTGGCTCTATGCCCGATGGTGTCTTCATATTCCGACTTGTAACGGAATGGATAATCGCCTCTGGTGGTGAGCCATTCACCGTCAACAAAGCCTTTCCAACCCTTTCTGGAAAACTGCATATTCGTCTTTGCCATATAAGTGGTGAAGGAACCTCTGCGTAATTGCACTGACAAAGAGTCGCGATCAGGGCGTCGCGTGCTGAGATATACAGTCGCGCCAGAAGCATATTCTGAGGCAGATTGGCAGTTGTCCAATTTGTTTGCATTATACAGTTCTACGGTTTCCATTGTAGAAAGAGAGAATTTACCCAGATCTACAGTGCCATTCTGCGCATTAGTAATACGAATGCCATCAATGTAAATGCCAACATGCTGTGCGCCAAGCGAGCGCACATTGATGGTCTTCAGACCGCCTAATCCTCCATAATCCTTTATCTGCACACCGGCAAAGTATTTCAGAGCATCAGCTATACTTGTGGAAGAAAGAGACTGTAACTCCTTGCCATTCAAAGATTGACGCGTGGCTATAGGTCGTTTGCCATACACTTCTATGGTGGAAAGAGTGTCTGACTTTAGGTTGTCTTTATCATATTGCTTAGCAGAAAATCCCTCTTTACTGCCAGACATACCTTGTGCAAGCAGAATGTTTGGGAAAACCATACACACTACCAACAAGCCAAAGGCAATTACACATTGCCTTACTTCTATGTTTATCATAATCTGTTTCATATATTTCATTGCTCCATAATCCCGTGGAGAATAAATCGCAAATAGGCAGGTCTTCTGACTCGTTCCAAGTAATCAAACCTTCCCAAAATCAACCTATTGCCGATAAGTGTCGGCAAAATACTGAAGATTTCAGTGGTTTATTCCTATTACTCAATAATGGAACTTACAGCACCGGGTAGTGTCGCAGGATTTCACTGCATTCCCTTCTTAGCTCTTTCATCCGTCTTTCGGGCGAGAGAACCTATTGCGGTGCAAAGATACATATTTTATTCGATTAAAAAAATAATAATCAGTTTTTTTCGTCTTATTACTGTGTTTTTGTGTTATGGCTCTTTTTGAAATGAAGAATTCGTTAAAGCCAAATAGGTCATTAGAGCCTAAACAGATTTTGTTTTATTGTCGAGCAGATTGGCTGTATTT